>JAHWJK010000153.1 GCA_019348445.1 Actinomycetota bacterium
GCGACGAAGAAGTCTTGCGCTGCGCCCAGCGGCCCCCACTTGCCTACCAGCGGGATGTGGAAGCCCTCCTGGTACACAGCCCCGAACGCCTCGACGATCGTCGAGCCCAGGATGATGAACCCCCAGAAGATCAAGAAGTGCATGACGCCGGGGATCGTCCACTGCAGCAATTTGCGCTGACCGAAGTACACGACGAGGAGGTCCTTGAGCTTGCGTCCCCAGTTGCGCGGCCTGCGGTCGTCGCCTTGCCCAAGCTGGATGTACCCGACGAGGTCGCGTGAACGAGCGAGGAACGCTCCCACTGTGATCAGCAGGAGGATCGTCATGACGATCTTCTCGAGCACGCCGTCCCCTTCGTAAGGAACCGCCGGCGGAGTAGTCGGTCCCGGCGGCGCCGGGACCTCGTGCTGCCGGTCGCCTCGACCTGAGGCGACCGGGAGTATAGGTGGAAGATTCGCGGCTATGGAGAAGATCGACACGCCGGCGGGGCCCGTTTCGGTCGCGTTCGACGGTCCGCACGAGTCTCGGGTTCTCCTGGTTCTGGCGCCCGGCGCGGGCGCTCCCATGGACTCGGACTTCATGCGCGACGTGGCATCGATGATCGCGGCAGACGGGGTCCGGGTGTGCCGCTTCAATTTCGTGTATCAGGAGCTCGGGCGGAAGGCGCCGGATCGCCAGAACGTGCTCGAGGACACCTATCGCGCCGTCATCGGAGGCCTGCGGCCGGATACCGCAACGCTTGTCGCCGGCGGCAAATCGTTGGGAGGCCGGATCGCATCGATGGTCGCGGCGGCCGGTGCCGACGTCGACGGTCTCGTCTTCCTTGGTTATCCGCTGCATCCACCGGGCAAGCCGGAACGGATCCGGAAGTCCCACTTGCCGTCGATCTCCGTGCCGATGCTGTTCGTCGAGGGAACGCGCGATCCGTTCTGCCCCCTCGCGACTCTCGAGGATGTCCGTGCTGAGTTGACCGCACCGAACGAGGTGGCCGTGATCGACGACGGCGACCACTCGTTCAAGGTCCGGAAGACCTCGGGACGGTCGACGTCCGATTCGTGGGCCGAAGTCGCAGCCGCTACCGCGACCTGGTTGCGCGAAACGTTCTAGATCGCGGTGCTACCGGAGAGCGTCGACTGAAGCGCCGCGATCCGCTCGTCCAGCGGAGGGTGCGTTGCGAACATCCGGTTCAACCAGGCACCACTGCCGTGCTTTGCTCCTTGCGCCTTGCTCAGCGCGATCGGTTCTTCGATCCAGAGGTGGGCAGTGGCGCGGCTTGCGGTCCGTACAACGGTGTGGTCGTGCTTGAGTTTCTCGAGAGCACCGATCAGCCCCGGCGGATAGCGAGTGATGAGGACACCCTCTGCGTCGGCGAGGAACTCGCGGCGTCGCGAGATCGCGAACTGCATCATCTGGGCGAATATGGGGGCCAGCACCAGCAGAGCCAGACCGATCAGTGCGATCGGCCAGGCGCCTCCGCCGCGGTCGTTATCGCGTCCTCCGCCGCCGAACCACATCGCTCGCAGGAAGATGTCGGCGAGCAGGACGATCACTCCGACGAGCGTTACCGCGATCGTCATGACGAGCGTGTCGCGGTTTTTCACGTGCGCTAGCTCGTGCGCGATCACACCTTCGAGTTCGTCGCGATTCATCTTCGCCATCAGCCCGCGTGTAACCGCTACGGCGGCATGCTCCGGGTTGCGCCCCGTAGCGAACGCGTTCGGTGCGGCGTCCTCGATCACGTAGACGCGCGGAGGTGGGATCCCTGCCGCGATGGACAACGACTCAACGATATTGATGAGCTGGCGGTCGCCTGCGGGATCCGCCGGCACGGCACGACTCATCGACAGCGCGATCTTGTCCGATGAGAAGTAGGACCCCCACGTCATGGCGATCGATACGACCACCGCGATCACCAGGGGGAACGGCCCCCACTGCGGGAAGAAGTAACTGAACGCCCACCCGACACCGATGACCATCAGAAAGAAGACGAAGATCAAGAGCCACGTCTTCCTGATGTTCGATGAGACGCGTTCGTACATTGCCCTACTCCTGTGAACCGAAGCGCGTCGTTACGACGGCGGGGCCGTTGCCGTCGGAGGTGCTCCGGTTCCACCGCCCTGACCGAAGTCCACCCGCACCGGCTCCCTCGACGTCTCCTCGACTTCGAAGTACGGCTTGGCTTCGAAGCCGAACGCGCCTGCGAGCAGGTTCGTCGGGAACGACTCGGTCGCGTTGTCGTAGGCGAGGACCTGCTCGTTGTAGAACTGCCGCGCGTACGCGATGCGTCCTTCGGTCCCCGTCAGCTCTTCCTGTAGCGCAAGGAAGTTCTGGTTCGCCTTTAGATCCGGATATGCCTCGGCAACGGCGAAGAGCTGACGCAACGCGCCGGTGAGCATGTTCTCGGCTTGCGCCCTCTCCTCTACGGTGCTCGCCTGGGCAGTCTGCTGACGCGCGGTGATAACCGCATCCAGCGTCTCGCGCTCGTGAGCCGCGTATCCCTTGACCGTTTCGACGAGGTTCGGGATCAGGTCCGAGCGACGCTTCAACTGCACGTCGATCTGAGACCACGATGCCTCGACGCGATTCCGTAGTCGGACCAAACGGTTGTACATCGCAACGAGAAAGATCACGACGAGGACGATGGCCCCGATCACGATCAAGGTGAGTACGTCCATGACCTTGTTTCACCCTTTCATCGAGGTGATTCCTGTTCCAAGTCTGAGCCAAGTTAGCTGCTAAGCAAAGAGGGCTCCTACACTTGCCGAATGCGGATATCCATCGAGTACTGCGCTCAATGAGGCTACGCACCTAGAGCCGTCGGTCTGACGGAGCGCCTGC
>JAHWJK010000154.1 GCA_019348445.1 Actinomycetota bacterium
TCTCGTACACGTTCCACAACGAACTGCGCGAAGAACCCCCGCTCTCGTATCGAACAGTGCTCTACCGGATCGCGCAGGAAGCTTTGACGAACGTCAGGAAACATGCGAGAGCCTCGCACGTGAACGTCACCCTCAAGACGGGCGACGACGGTATCTGTCTCTCGATCGCAGACAACGGGATCGGCTCGCGCTTGCAGTCGACGAACGGCGGCGCGCTGCGGCACATCGGGATCCCGGAGATGCGGGAGCGGGCGGAGATCGCCGGTGGGAAGCTCGAGATCCGTTCGGCGCCGGGACACGGAACCGTCGTTGAAGCGTGGATCCCCGAACCAGACGGAGCACTGTCCGCGGTCAGCGCCGATTCGCGCGTGGTTTGATACCCCGCGGCAAATCAACTGGATCGCCGGGTCCATCCCCTCGCGGGGAGTTCTCAAGGAGGAGGGCTGATGGCAACAGCTGAGGTCGAGATGGCGTACCACGAACCGGGGACCGAGCCCCCACTGGGGAAGCGGCTGCTGGCGGAGTTCGTCGGAACCTTATTGCTCGTCGCAGTCGGAGCGGGCGCTGCTACCGCGTTCCTGCTCGGCCCCCAAGCCGCGTTCCGCGCTCTGCCCCAAGGGCTCCAGGACGTTCCCGACAACCAGGCGACGTTCGGAGCGTTGCTGGGTAACACCGGGGCCGACATCCTGCCGGTGGCACTCGCGTTCGCGGCGATCCTCGCCGTTCTGGTCTACGCGTTCGGAGGTGTCTCGGGCGGCCACTTCAACCCTGCGGTCACCTTCGCTCTCGCGTTGAGCAACCGGTTCAAGTGGGCGGCAGTGGTCCCCTACTGGGTCGCCCAGATCCTCGGTGGGATCGCCGGCGGATTCATCGTTGCCGCTCTGTTCAAGAACGGCGTCGGTGGCGTCGAGGGCAAGGAGGTCCTGTTCGGCGCGACGGCAGTAGCCGAGGGCGTGGATTGGCCACAGGCACTGCTGGCGGAAGCCTTCATCGGGTTCTTCCTCATGACGGCCATCATGGCGGTGGCGGTCGACCCGCGCGCTCCGAAGGGATGGTCCGGGTTGATCATCGGGCTCGCGCTGGCCGGCGGGATCTTCGTCACCGCACCGCTGACGGGGGGCTCGGCCAACTTCGCGCGAAGCCTCGGCCCACTAGTTGCGTCGTTGGCGTTCGGCGGGGAGAACATCCCGTGGGACGACCTCGTCTGGTACGCGGCAGGACCCGTGATCGGGGCCGCTGCGGCTGCGCTCGTGTACGAAGGCGTCACGTCGCTCAGGACGCACGCGCCGGCTCCCGCTCCGGGTGCCGCTACGAGTGACGGCTACACGACCGACGAAGAGGCCCGCGGCGACATACCCGGGGACCTCACGCCCCCACCACCCCCTCCCGCGCCCTAACGAACCTTGAGCAGAAAAAAAGCCCCGGCTCCCCGCTGGGGCTTTTTTCCGTCAGCTGCGTTGTTCTAGTTGCGACAGCAGGGTCTTCGTGAACGCGTCGAGGTCGTCGGGCTTGCGCGACGTGATCAGGTTGCCGTCCTCGACGACTTCCTGGTCGACCCACTCGGCCCCCGCGTTCACGAGATCGGTCTTGATCGAGGGCCACGACGTGACGGTCCGGCTATCCAGGACCCCCGCCTCGGCCAGCATCCAGCCCGCGTGGCAGATCGCCGCGACGGGCTTGTCGCGTTCGACCATCGACCTCGTGATCGCGACCATGCCCTCGTTCGTCCGGATCTTGTCCGGCGAGTAACCGCCGGGGATCACGAGCGCGTCGAAGTCGTCCTCATCGACTTCGTCTATGGATCTGTCGACCGAGATCGTGACGTCGCCCTTCTTCCCGTCGAGTTTCTTCCCGGATTCCAGCCCGACGATCACCGGCTCGTGTCCCGCTTCTTTCAGCCGGTCGTAAGGAACCTTGAACTCCGAGTCTTCGAACATCTCGTCGACGATGAATGCAACTTTCGCCATCTGCTGCAACACCTCCCGCGCGATTTCGTCGTTGTGTTTATCTACCCGGATGGCCGAAGTGACAACCGTGAAGTTCCCCGTCGAGCTCCCACTAGTACGTAAAGGCGAAGCCTGGTACGCGCGGGCCGGAGAGCGAGAGCTCAAGCTCACGAACCTCGACAAGGTCTACTGGCCGCAAGAGGGTTACACGAAGGGCGATGTGCTCACGTACTACTTCAACGTCTCGCCCACGATCCTTCCGCACCTGCAAGAGCGCCCGCTGACGCTCAAGAGGATGCCGAACGGGATCGACGGAGACTTCTTCTACGAGAAGAACGCTCCCCACCACACGCCCGAATGGATGCACATCATCCCGGTGCGCGACGTCGGGGACGTGAAGACGATCAGGTTCCTATCGGTGTGCGATCCCGCGGAACTGTTGTGGGTCGCGAACCTCGGCTGTATCGAGTTCCACCCGCTTCACGGGAAGGGGCCGGACCAGACGCGACCCACCTATGCATTCTTCGACCTCGATCCTATGAACGGCGCGCCGTGGGAGCTCGTGCAGCACGTGGCGGACCTCATCAAGGTCATGCTCGATCGACTCGAGCTGCGTTCGTATCCGAAGACATCGGGGGCTACCGGAATGCAGATCATGGTTCCACTAGATGGGTCGGCGAGCTACGACGAAGTGCGCGGTTTCATCGGAACGGTCAACGACTACGTGCACGAAGCGGACCCAGAATCGACGACCGTCGAATGGGAGGTCCGCAAACGCGGCAAGAAGATCTTCCTCGACACGAATATGAACCGCGAAGGCGCCAACATCGCCGCGGCGTATTCGGTCCG
>JAHWJK010000062.1:0-1827 GCA_019348445.1 Actinomycetota bacterium
CACCCGTGCGGGTCCGGGAAGATCCGGTTGTACGCCAGGTACTCCTCTTCGGAGCTCGCGACCGGTGAGGCATTCGCCAGAGGAGCGACGCCCCCGGCCATCAGAGAAACGACTAGAAGAGCGACGATCGACCGCCGCATCGGCAAACCCCCCTTGCTCGGACGCACATGCCCGGGGTGCTTACCGATCTCTCACAGATACAGAAATCCGCCGTTTCTGTCACACCCCGTCATTAGCTTAGTGGCATGGAGATAAAAGGTGTCCCGACCGACCTCGCGACCGGCGAGACGTGCGTCGGGTGCGGAGATGATCTGGTCCTCGTCGCGGCGGGCGAGGGGACGGCAAGTGTCCAGTGTGGATGCTCGTCGGCGACGGTCCTGGTCGCCGCCTAGGCAGCCTTTCCAGGCACGTCGATCACCCCCGGGCCGCGTTCGACAGGATGCGGACGATCCGGTCCTCGAGGTCGGCAGCAACATCTTTGCTCATGCCTCGGGACATGATCGAGAACGCGCACCAGGTGTCCAGTTTCTTCAGCCACACCCACCCAGAGAGTGTGGAGATCCGTTCCAGCGTTCCGGTCTTCGCACGGATCCGGATGTTGGAGAGGCGATCGTCGAGCGTTCCTTGGTCTCCGGTGGGAAGCGTCTTGCGCAGAGCTCCGATCCACTCTTGGTCCTCGACTGAGGCAAGGAGTTTCGCCATCCCGCGGGGTGACACCCGGTTCGAATAGGACAGCCCGGACGAGTCGTAAGCGACGAGCTTCACGTGGCGGAGCGCGGCAAACGCGGCGATCGCTTGCGCTCCCTTACCGATCGTGCCCGGGCGACCGTAGGCCTCAACCCCCAAGCGCTTGCCGAGGACCTCCGCGAAGAAGTTCGACGAATGTCGGTTCGTGTGCTGAAGCAACGTGGCGAGCGTCCGCGACCGGACCTTCGCGATCGTCCGTAGTGCCGCCGGTGCAGGCCCTTGCTCACCGCGGCGCCGGACCCGGATACCGAGATCACGTAAGCGCTTTGTCAACCCGACCGCCGCGCGACGTTCCGGATCGGCGTAGTGGAAGTCGCCCGCCCTGTTCCCGTTGAAAGTCAACGCGGTGGGCATCGGCACCTGTTCGGCGGGAAATTCCGGCTTCCATCCCGTCGCGTACCAATCGTGAGCGAAGTAGCTCGTCGCTCCGATAACGCGACCGGTGACCCGCTCTATCCCCGCCTTCTTGATGCGCCGAGCGAGCTCGCCGAGTCGCGTCGGTTCGAATGGTAATGACCGGGCGAAGCTGCCGCCGGCGGTGACGCTCGGGTCCCCGCGTCCCAACAGCCACAGGTCGCCGGTGATGACGCCGTCCTCCACGGATCCGCGCACGACCGTCGCAAGCGTCGGTATGCGATAGCGCGTCGACTTTCTGCCGAGCAGCGCCATCGTCATCAGAAGCTTCTGGTTCGACGCGGGTACGCGCCGTGCTCTGTCGGCGTGGGTGTAGAGCAGGTCGCCGTCGAGCCGCACCGATACACCAACCGAACGACCTCCGATCGCATCGGTGATGCGGTGGCGCCATCCGGCCGCGGCTGCAGGCGACGTACAGATGACGATGACCGCGCAGAGCGCGGCGATGAGAACCCGCCTAGGCATCTGGCAAGTCTTACTCAGTCGTACGTACTAGGCGTCGTCCTGGTCGAAAAGCGTCGGATCGGGGAAGAAAGACAGCTGGCCCGGTGTGACCTTGTTCGAATCCCGCCCACCCCGGTCGATCTCCAGGGCGAGTCGGTGATACGCCTGTTCGCGCGCTAGCTGGACCGCACGGTTCTTCGCTCGCTCCTTCTCGCTAGCGCG
>JAHWJK010000062.1:1927-6472 GCA_019348445.1 Actinomycetota bacterium
CGGTTTCGTTTCGCTTTGTCCATCTCGCGTGCGGCTTTTAGCCCTCGATCCTTGACGGCATAGAGCGCGAGTCGCTTGCGGTCCATGGCGAAGAACCGATCCGCGTGCTTCTTCAGCGCCTTCTTCGAGACCTCGAAACCCAATCCCGGCTTGTCGGGGACCGTGACGGTCCCGTGGTAGTGGTCGAACGGCTCGGCAAGCATCGCGTCGCGCGCTTCTGGAACCCAGCCGGGAGGGTCGTACGGGAATTCGAGCGGCCGTTCGCTTCCCGATGCAACGTGAAGGTGGAGATTCACCGCGAATCCGATGCCGTTCGTCCACGTGTGTGGTGTGTATTCGAGACCCTCTTTCTTCAGTAGATGGATCAGTCGCCATGTCTGCGCGACGCCGCCGGTGAACATCGCATCGGGCTGAAAGATGATGTAGCAGCCTCGCTTGGCCATCATGGCCAGCTCCGGGTACGCGGACGTGTGGAGCTCGCCGCCCGCGGTGGGGACGCGGGAGTAACGTGCCAACGCGGCGAGGTCGTCGTATGCGTCCATCGGCAACGGCTCCTCCAGCCACGCCACGCCGACATCGGCGCAGACATCGGCGAAACGTTTGGCTCGGTCGAGGGTCCACACAGGAGCATCGGCAACGGCCGTTACCCGCCACCCTTGGTTCGCGTCGACCGCGATCTTCATCCCCTCGCCGACCGAACGCACCGTTTGGACGACCTGCTTCTCGTCGGATGCCTCGTCCTCATGGACGCGGATCTTGAGGGTTCGGAACCCCTCGGCGAAGCGTTCTTCGGCCTCCTTTATGCGCGCCTTCGCGTCGCGGACCTCGCCCGACGACGCATAGACGGTGACGGTTCTGGGGTCGGCTCCCAGCAGCGAGCACAACGGCTTGTTCTCGATCTTTCCCTTGATGTCCCAGAACGCCGGCTCGATCCACCAGTTCCGCCATCCGAGGTAGCCGAGCTCGCGGAGACGCTGTTGCACGAGCGCGATATCCGTCGCGTCTTCGCCGATCAGGTAGGGACCGAGCAGTTCGCCGAGGCCTTGTCTCTCCCGCGCTAGAGCAGGACCTGCGCTCCACCCCTCGACCCCGTCCTGCGTGATGACGCGGAACAGCGTGGCGCGATTCTCGTTCTGCGGGAAGCCTGGGATCCAGCTCGGCCGGAACGTTTCGGGCAGCGGCGCGCTGAAGTGGTACAGCTCGACCCGCGCTACGCGATCGCTCACTTGCGTCCTATGCAGTGGAGTCGTAGCGCTTCGGCGGTTGCGGTCAGCGTGTCGTCGTCGCGAACCTTTATCAGCACGTACTTCGACGTCCGCGGCGGTCGCGCATCCTCAGGGATGCCCGCGCGGTCACACAGTCGCTCGATCCTTTTCACCTCGGTGTCCGAGCTTCCATAGAGATACACGCTCAGTCCTATCGCGGTTGGCAAGAACGCGGCGACCTTACGACCGCCGACCATGACATCGACCGCTCCGTTACCGGCCAACGCGCCGCGAGCGACGTCGGGAGCGTGCGCGTCGAGCCATTCCGGAAGGCGCTCCCGCATCGCAGCGGCCCATTCGTTGCGCGCCTCGGTCTTGCTCCTGGGGGCTGGGAACCGGCCCATCCGGAGAGGCTACGCCTAGCCGGCCTCACCCACCCAGGGCTTGTTGATGACGATGATGACGTTCCGGTCCTCGGGGTCGCCCATCGAGCTGCGGGCGTTCTGGTAGTCGTTGTACGAGATCTCCCGCGCTATCGACGCGAGATGCAGAACCTGCTCGGGCGCGTGACCCTTCGGGTCGAGGCTCGGCTGCGGTCCGCCGGCTCTCGGCTCTCCGGCATGATCGAGCATCGTCAGCACGAGGGACATCGAGGTGCCGTCGCCGTTGTCTACGAGCTCGATCATCCGCGCTTGTTGCGGCCAATCGAGATGTGCGGCGGTCGAGATCTCGTAGAACTCCTGCTGGTTGTTCTGGAAGCCGGGCGCCGGCGTGCCCTCGCACGGATGGCGCCTGATGTCGTTCTCGTGCTCGTGACCGACCACATGCGTGAGGAAGTTCGGGTAGTGGCAGAACAGATCCTCGAGCGTCGATGCGCTCACGATGTTCGGGTCCCGGTCGCGCATGCTGGTGGTCAGCCGGTTACCCGCGTGCTGCGGATGCTCCGTCGGATCCGTCGACGGCCAGCGCGTCGTGCGCAGCGTGTGGTGTGCATACGTGATGACGTATTGACCCATTGCTGCCGCAGTATCGAGCTGCTCCCGCAACCACTCGTACTGCGCGTCGTCCACCGATCCCTCTGCGCAGAACAGCGATCCGCACTCGTCGGTGACCGTGTCGAGCGAGATGAAACGCAGCCCCGGCTTCGGCGAGAACGAGTAGTAACCGTCGTCGTTGAAGTCGGCGATCGGCGGCCGGCCGTAGCCTGCTTGCTGCGACTGTTCGTCGAGAGTGGCCGACGGCGCCATCCCATGACCGACCGGCTGGCCCGTGGTCTGGAAGTGCTGCTCGATCCACCCGCCCGAGCTGCACGGCGCGGGCACCGGCGTGATCGAATCGACCTCGTCCTTTGCGAGGAAGCAGCGACGAGGGTCCGACGGGACGACCATCGCACCGGTGAGGTTTGCGAAGAAGCCTTGCGGATCACCCCACGTCGGAGGCGGGACGATCGGCTTGAGACAACCGGTCGCGATGCGTTGATACGACTCATTCGAGTTCTCGGTCGTTTCGGGGCCGGCATGCCCGGGGCCGAATGGGCCCCCGTACGCGTCGGGGCTGTTCCCCTGGACGAGGGCATCGTGGTTGCCGAACGCGGTGTACCACGGGATGTCTAACCCGATGGCCTGGAACGGATGCTGTGCGGCTTCGAACAGGCCGGGGAAGTCGCGCACCGTCACGTCGCCGGTGCCTTCGGCTTTGTTTTCGTTCCGGTCCGGCGAGTAACCCTTGCCGTCGGCGGTCCCGCCCGAGTTGTCCGGGTCGTAGTAGCCGAAGTCGCCGCCGCCCTTCACGCCGTCGTAGAGCGATCCGGGAGTGGTGTCACAGGTTCCTTCGATGCCGGAGTTCGGGTCGATGGTCTTGTGTCCGTCGAGGATGTCGATGAACCAGCGCGTCTCGTTGTACTGCTGGCTGTCTGCGTTGTCGCCGGTGAGGATCGCAAACTCCAGTTGTTCGCTCGTTACCGGCGACACCGTGTTCCTCACCGCTCGCACCATCGCTTCGGTTACCTGTGTCGTGAGCGCTTCTTGCGGCCGGTACGCCGCGGAGAAGGGCCGGAACGCCGGTGGTTGCTGCGTCGTGTCGAGGAACTCGACGCGCGCGGGGCTCTCCTCGTCGATCATCTGGAAGTCGCTGAGTTGGAGGAAGTTGACGATCGAGCCGTCGCGCGGAGGCCGGAAACCTTCGGGCGCGTTGATGACGACGTAATCCTCGCCGGGCGCGTACTCGAGCAGATTGTCCCCGTCGAGGTCTTTGATCGTGAGGATCGTGGTGTCGCGCGGCGTGGCTGCCGCGGGGGCGGCCATACCGGCGACGAGCGTCGCTCCAACGAGCGCCGCGATCAATCGACGCAACATCGTGTCCTTTCGTTTGGGTGTGATTGAACTGGTTCTCCGATAACGCCGTTTCCCCTGCGATTAGCCGGAGATGCGTGCGAGAATCGGGCGTTCATGGCTCTCCGCCGCCGGTTGACGCCGGCCCTTCTTACACTCGCCTTGTTCGCCGGCGTCTTGTCCCAGGGTCCCGGCGCCCACGGCCAGGAATCGGATCCGCTCGTCGAGTCGAGCCTCGACGCGCTCGGGAAGCTCGTGACGCCGGAGACGTGCACGAAGAAGGACGCAGCCGACGGCAACGTCGAGAACGGGATCGAGCTCCTCTACGTGTTCTGCGACGACGGCGTGCCGCCGTCGGGCGGGGGAGCCGCGGGCATCCCGGTCCCCGCGAAGTACGCAGCGACCAAAGGCAACGATTGGAGCGGGCTTCCGGCCCCCGCGGGCGCGGCCGAGACCGCCGAGGCGGCCGCCAAGGACGACATCCGGCCGGAAGGCGACAACCACATCACGCTGGACGTAGACATCACGCTGCCGCCGAGCGCAGCGTCGGTCCTTTATCCGGAAGATCCTCCGCGAGGAGCGCCCGCAGGCGGCAATCCGGTCATCGTGTTCATGCACGGCTGCTGCGGCGGCAACAAGACGTCGTGGGAAGCGGGTTCCATCGACGCCGCGAACGAGCACTGGCATCACAGCAACGCGTGGTTCGCCGCGCGCGGCTATGTCGTGGTGAACTACACGGCTCGAGGCTTCCGGAACTCGATGGATCGCGGCTCGACCGGCTCCACGCAGCTAGATTCGCGGCGTTACGAGATCAACGACTATCAGTACCTCGTCGGATTGCTGAGCGATCTCGACCGGCAGCGCAAGGCCGCGGACCTCCCGCCGTTGTTCATGATCAACCCTCGGAAGGTCGGAGCGGTGGGCGGGTCGTACGGCGGAGGCTTCGCGTGGCTCGCGCTCACGGATCCGACGTGGAAGAGCCCGCTACACAAGACGAAGCTCAAGCTAGG
>JAHWJK010000062.1:6572-9520 GCA_019348445.1 Actinomycetota bacterium
GACTCGTTCCTCAAAGATCGCAGCGCGTACTTCCAGAACTCGTACTGGAACCGCGTGAAGAAAGGTTTGAAGGTCCCTCTATATGCGGCCGCGACGTGGACCGACCCCCTGTTTCCAACGATGGAAACGATCCGCTTCTACAACAAGCTGAAGCAGGTGAGCCCGCGTTACCCGATGACGATGAATCTCGGTGACTACCAGCACTTCACGCACAACAAGCCGAAGGAGTGGGGTGACGTCTGCGGCAAGGACCACCACGTGTGCAGGCTCGACGACTACCGGACGGCTTCGGGGAAGCTTGCGCTCGGTAAGCCGAAGAACCGGAAACACGTCGGTATCAACACCCGGATGAGCAAGTTCCTCGACTTCCATCTTCGGGCCAGAGGCAAGCGACCGCGCTCGAACGTCACGTCGACCACGCAGATATGCCCGTCGAACGCCACCAAGAAGTACAAGTTCGACGAACCCGGTGTCGAATACCGGGCGCCGTCGTGGCGCGCGTTGACGGGCGGAAAGCCATTCCGGCTCGGATGGGGTGGCGGGGGAGCCGCGACGACCACGACCTCGACTGCGGCCGTCGACGGACACTCGCAAGAGTCGGATCCCGTCGCGCGTCAGACACAAGGGAATAAGTGCTACACGACTTCTTCGACGAATCCGGGGCCCGGCGTCGTGCAGCTCGCCTCGAACGCGTTGAAGACGCCGATCACGATGGCCGGTCTGCCGCTGTTGAAGCTCAAATACGAGACGACCGCTCCCGACTATTGGATAGCAGCACGACTCTTCGACCTCGACCCAGGCGGCTCGATGACACTCGTTACACGCGGCGTGTGCCGCGTGAATACGGCGGCGTCGGACAGGACCTGCAACGTCTTCGCGTTGTTCGGTAATTCATGGACGTTCCGAAAGGGGCACAAGGTCGTCCTCGAGCTGTCGCAATCCGATCAACCGTTCTTGCGCCGCGACAACGTTCCGTCCTCGATCACGTATCCCGACGTTCAGATCACGATCCCGACGGCTAGGGCGAAGTTCAGATCCGACTGGCGCTAACGTGCGAGATCGTCGGAGGCCACGTCGAACCCCCGATTGAAGCGAGCGCGGTAGTTCTCCCACGCGATCGCGTTGGTGAGCTCCACCAATTGTCGTTCGCTTAGTTCAGACCGCAACCGGTCGAACAACGACTGTGGTACGTGCGCCGGTGTCTGCGTGAGTAACTCCGCGTACTCGATCACCGCACGTTCTAGATCGGTGAAGACGGCACTGTTTTGATAGCTATTGATCGCCTCGATCTTCTCTCGCGGGACGCCTTCCGCTCTGACCAGAGCGGCTCCGATGTCGAGTCACCAATTGCACTCGATGAGCTGCGCCGCCTTGTGCTGAGCGAGCATCTTGAGGTGCTTGTCGACGCTCTTCGCTCGTTCGAATGCAAGTTCGAAGTTTCCGTAGGCGACCAGCGAGTACGGGTCGTGAGCGCGGATGCCGACCGGCGTGAGGACTTTCTTGTAGCGGCGTTTCGTGAACCAGTACGAGAACCGGCGGATCGGCCCCTTGTTAGGTGCTGTTCCAAGACGTGCACCCATCGTGCCCTCCTTGTGGAAGTGCCGACGTCGTATCGAGAATGATTCCGCAGTCGGACTTGGTCGCCACGCGGCGAGCGGGACAAAATGCGTCGGGTGCTGTTGGCAGCCCGGTACATCTCTCATCCCAGCACGATCATCCCGATCGCGATCCCGGCTAGAACGAGGCCGACCAGCTGCGTCTTGACCATCCTCTCCTTCAGGAAGACACGCGCCATGAGGACCGTCACTGCGGGATACATCGAGGTGAGTACTGCAACCAGGGACAGCAATCCGAAGCGCGTCGAGATCAGATAGAAGACATTCGCTGCTACGTCGAGGATGCCGGCGACCGCCATCAACACGAACGTCCCCGTCGGCGGCTTGACGGGCCGGCGAAGCGACAGGGCGATCATGCCGACGAGCACGAGCGATGAAACCCTGGTTGCAACGAGTGGCCACACGCCCGTGTCGTTCCCCGCGGCATCGAGGAACACGAAGAACAAGCCGAATCCCGTTCCTGCAGCGAACGCGTAGGGGACGCCCGAACGTCTCCACGAGTCGTCGATGTCGTCGACGAGGCCGACGTCTTCCTCGGTTTCACGCGGTGGCGTAGACGACACCAGCACGACCGACGCGAGAGCGAGAACGACTCCCGTAAGGCTTATGGCTCCCGGACGCTCTCCCACCGCAAGACCGAACACGACCGGGAGGCTTGCCGCGACGACGCCGGTTATCGGAGCAACGACGCTCATCCGTCCGACCGCGAGCCCTCTGTAGAGGAAGAGCACTCCGGTACCCCCTCCGATACCTGCCGCGGCCCCCCATCCGAGTGCGGCTGAAGTCGCCGGGTGATCGGCGAGGAACGGGACGACGAGAGCGAGCGGGACGGCGCCGACGAGTTGGGAGATGAGGACGACGGAAAAGACGTCCGCACGCCGTGACACCCGGCCACCTGCGAAGTCGGCGACTCCGTAGGTCGCGGCGGCCAGCAAGCCGAAGAGGACACCCATGGCGGGCGACCGTATCGCTCCGCGCGGAAACGACCCTTTACCAGGAGGAAAAGCGGACATAAAGGACGAATCTGGAGCAAGGAGTTGTGCCGGTCGTGCGGCCGGTCGGCTGGGCGGCATCGTGGGCCGGAGTCACCAGGGGGGAATTCCGGCCCCACCTAAGGGGCGGATCTAGCGGTCCGCCCCTTTCGCATGCGCGGTCGGATTTTTTGCACGAGCCGTTTGTGGCACGTGACCTGCGACGTCGCCGTTCCGCGGTCGAAGGACATCGTTGGGTCGTCGATCTCCGGGGTATGTCCTCGGAAGCTTCCGATCCGCACTCGAAGCGGAGCCTTCTCCTCTGGCTCCTACTGGCACCGAAGGCCGGCCCTCCCGCGAA
>JAHWJK010000063.1:0-4904 GCA_019348445.1 Actinomycetota bacterium
CGGTGCCTATACCGCTGCGGTCTTCCACCTGTTCACGCACGCGTTCTTCAAGGCGTTGTTGTTCCTCGGTGCCGGATCGCTGATCCACGCGGTGCACTCCAACAACATGAGCGACATGGGCGGCCTGCGGAACTACATGCCGCACACGTTCAAGACGTTCATCATCGGTTCGCTCGCTCTAGCCGGGATCTTTCCGCTCGCGGGCTTCTGGTCGAAGGACGAGATCGTCGGCGGCGCTCTGCGCGCCGCGAGTGAAGGCGATCAGGTGACCGCGTGGATCGTGTTCGGGGCCGCTATCACGACGGCGTTTCTCACCGCTCTCTACATGGCGCGCGCGTGCTTCAAGACGTTCTGGGGCGAGTACCGCGGCCACGGCACGCCGCACGAGAGCCCGGGGTCGATGGTTACGCCGCTGTGGGTCCTCGCCGGCGCGACGCTCGTCGTCGGATTCCTGGGGATACCGGTGATCGGTCCGTTCCAGGACTGGATCACGGTGCCCGGTCACGAGCACCACGGCTTCTCGACCTTCTACAACCTCATCGTGCCGATCGGGTCGGTCGCGATCGCAGTGATCGCTATCTGGCTCGGTTATCAGCTGTTCCTCAAGGAGCGCTGGCGCTACGACATCCTCGCGGGCCCATTCGCGTGGATGTACCGCTTCGTTGAGAACAAGTACTACCTCGACGACATCTACATGCGAGGCATCGTGAAGCCGGTGCAGTATCCGCTGTCACGCGCGGCGTACTGGACGAATCAGAACGTCCTCGACGCGGCCGTGGATGGCACTGCCGCGGGGACCGTGGGTACGGCACGCGCTACGTACAGATACCTCGACCAAGACGTTATCGACGGAGCCGTGAACGGCGCCGCCGGACTAACGGGCATGTCCGGACGGCTGCTGAGATACATCCAGACAGGGAATGTCCAGCGCTACGCCGCTTTTCTGTTCGCGGCCGTAGCGATCTTCGTTGCGTTGTTCGTGATCCTCTAAAGGGGGCTATCCGAGAATGGAGTGGTTCGATAACGGCTGGGGCATAAGCCTCGCGACCTTCTTGCCGATCATCGGCACGATCGTCCTTCTGTTCCTGCCCAATACGCAGGAACGACTCCTCAAGGCGACCGGCACTCTGTTCGCTCTTGCCGCCTTGGTCGTGGGCGTTGTCGTCGCGGCGCGCTTCGATTACGGCGCGTCCGGCGAGATCCAGCTCGGCGTCGACGCGACGTGGATCCCTCAGATCGACGCGCGCTACATCGTCGGTGTCGATGGGATCTCGCTGCCGCTGTTCGTCCTGTCGCTACTCGTCAGCTTCCTGTGCATGATCTACCTGTGGTGGCACGTCCCGGAGCCGGGTAAGCCGAAGGCTCTGCTCGCCCTCGTGCTGCTTCTCGAGACCGGGATGACGGGGAGCTTCGTCGCGCTCGACCTGATCCTGTTCTTCGTGTTCTGGGAGCTCGTGCTCGTCCCGATGTACTTCATGATCGGCGTCTGGGGCGGCCCGCGGCGCGAGTACGCGAGCGTGAAGTTCTTCCTCTACACGCTCTTCGGCTCGATCTTCATGCTGCTCGGTTTCCTCGCTATCTACTTCAAGACGGGGGCCGAGACCTTCGACATGATCGCGCTGCGCGAGGCGGCGCCGATCGGGTCGACGCTGTTCCAGAACCTGGCCTTCCTCGGGTTGTTCCTCGGGTTCGCGATCAAGGTGCCGATGTGGCCGTTCCACACCTGGCTTCCGGACGCGCATACGGAAGCTCCAACGGTTGGGTCGGTCCTGCTGGCGGCCATCATGCTGAAGATGGGTACCTACGGCTTCATCAGGATCGCGTTGCCGATCCTTCCCGATGCCGCGGTCGCCTACGCGCCGATCATCGGCATCCTCGCTGTGATCGCGATCATCTACGGCGCGTTGTGCTGCATGGCGCAGTCCGACCTCAAGCGCCTGATCGCATTCTCGTCGGTCGGGCACATGGGCTTCGTGATGCTCGGCATCGCAACGTTGACCGACGAGGGCATCAACGGCGCGATCTTCGGGATGGTCGCGCATGGGCTGATCACCGGGATGTTGTTCTTCCTCGCGGGTTCGGTACACGAGCGTTACCACACCCGTGACATCGCCGCACTCGGAGGCATGCTCAAGCAGATCCCGAGGTTCGGTTCGCTGCTCACCTACACGGCGATCGCGTCGCTGGGTCTGCCGGGGCTGGCCGGTTTCTGGGGAGAGGTACTCGCGCTGCTCGGCAGCTACCAACCCGGCGCGGGACTGGATCCGGTGCTGTTCCGGATCCTGATGGTGGGCGGTGGTATCGGGACCATTCTTACCGCGGCGTACTTCTTGTGGACTCTGCAACGGGTCAACATGGGTGCCGTGCCGGAGAAGTTCGCCGACGGACGCGGCATCTTCGACGTGCGGCCGCTCGAGTGGTACGCGTGGGCGCCCCTGCTGTTCCTGATCCTCGCGGCCGGTCTGTACCCGAAGCTGATCCTCGGCGTAACCGACGACGCCGTGAACGTCCTCCTTGGAGCGTTTGGTTAGTCCGTGCTCGAACTAGCGCAGGGCCTGACCCAGCCGAACGTCGACTGGCACGCGCTCTCTCCCGAGCTCGTGCTGACGGCGACCGCGTGCATCGTCTTGATCGTCGACCTGTTCCTGCCCGACGATGCGAAGTGGGTGGCGATGCCGCTGTCGGCGGCGGGTCTGTTCGGAACCGCGGCGGCGGTCGTGTCGTTGATCGGTCAGGGCGACAGGCTGACGCTTGCGGGGTCGTTCGAAGTGAACGGCTTCGCGCTGCTGTTCAAGGGCCTCTTCTGCATCATCGGATTGCTCGTGCTCGCGATCTCGTTCCACTACTTCCGGGCGGGGCGCTATTACCAGGGTGAGTACTACTTCTTGCTGCTGTGCTCGCTGCTCGGGGGCATGACCATGGCGAGCTCGCGCGACTTGATCTCGATCTTCATCTCGATCGAGCTGATCTCGATCCCCGCCTTCGTGATGACCGCGTTCCGCAAGGGCGACGCGAAGTCGAACGAGGCCGCGCTGAAGTTCTTCCTCTTTGGCGTGCTTTCCAGCGCGGTGATGCTCTACGGGATGTCGCTGATCTACGGCGCTACCGGGACGACGTTCTTGACCGAGATCAACGAGAGGCTGACTCGCGCGGACGCGCTCGGCGAAGGCATCGTCACGCTCAGCGTGTTCTTCATCGTCGTGGGGTTCGCGTTCAAGATCTCGGCGGTTCCCTTCCACTTCTGGGCTCCCGACACCTACGAGGGCTCGCCATCACCGGTCGCGGCGTTCCTCTCGACTGCCTCGAAGATCGGCGGCTTCGTCGGGCTCCTGGTGCTGATGTTCGTCGCGTTCCCGAGCGTTGCCGACACGTGGCGTCCGATCTTCGCGGTACTGGCCGTGCTCACGATGACCGTCGGCAACCTCATCGCCCTTCGTCAACAACACATCATCCGGTTGCTCGCATATAGCGGGATCGCTCAGTCGGGCTATGTGCTCGTGGCGCTCGCGCTGATCGAGCCCGGTGCAACGGCGCAGAACGCGCAGGCGTTCCAGTCTGCACTGATCTACCTCGCCATCTACGGGATCATGGACGCGGGCGCCTTTGCGGCCGCGGTTGCGTTCGCTCGTCGCGGTGGGACGTACTTCATCGGCGACTACTCGGGGCTGTGGCAGCGAAGCCCCGTGCTGGCGACGTTGCTCGCCGGCTTCTTGATCTCGCTCGCGGGTGCACCGCCGGTGGCGGGTTTTTGGGCCAAGGTGTTCGTGTTCCTCGCCACGATCGAAGCACAGGTGTACTGGCTTGCCGTCGTCATGGGCGTCAACGCGGCGATCGCGGCGTGGTACTACCTGTTGGTCGTCAAGAAGATGTTCCTCGAACCTCCCGAAGAAGACGCGGGACCCATCGAAGTCCCGTCGCTCATACGCGTGGCGATGGGCGTCGCCGCCCTGGCTCTGGTCGCGGTGATGGTCTACCCGCCGATCATCACGGAGCTGGCCGAGCACTCGATCCTCTGATCTAGGGCGAGCCGGCTGTTAGAGGTCCACTCCGGCACACCTGGCGGAGATCCGCGGGACGCAGCATCGCAACGGCAGTGAGGGGATGTAGTTAGCGCGCGGAACAGAAGCGCCTCCAGTATCCGGAGGCGCTTCTGTTTCCTTCGCGCAGACTGCTTATTTAGAGAACGTGGCGGTGACGGTTCCCTGGGTGACGATGGCGGGCGAGTTGTCGGGACACGTACCGAAGATGACGCCGAGTTCTATCTCCTTGGCGGTTCCCACCTTGATGGGTTTCCTGGTCTCGCCGCAGAAGTCCTCGACGCGATCCAGGTTTCCGTCGGCATCGGCATCGATGTGGATCTGGCCACGAGCGGGGAAACCGGAGTCATCGGAAATCGAGAAGGTGACGAAGCGTTCGCCGGCGCGCGGTCGGAATGCGTGGTACGCGGTTCCGATCGTCCAGTGGGCCGAGGCGGAATTGAAAGCGACCATGCCGTTGGCCATCGTGTATTCCGTGGTGACCTTCCGCGTTGATTGAGCCCCGGACGCGGGTGCAACCGCCGAAGCTGCAAAGAGGCAAATGACAGGAATCGCAACGATCTTGCGCATGCGCCGGTCCTCTCCGTTTCGAGATTGTCCCTCGGGCCCCCGATTCTACGGATTTGCCCGATTTTCCTGCTTTGGATCCGGGTTCGCGCGAGAGCACCGCCGAGGGCACGGTCCTGGGTTGAGCGACTAGAGAGTTCGGGAGCCGATTCTGTGCAATCTAAAGGTCGCCCCCGCGATGAGTGCAAGTGTCAGCGCGAGAGTGGCAAGGATAGAGATAACCCTCAACCTCTCTGAGCGGTGCTGCGCACGAAAGCCATTCCTACTGACCAAACCGTAGCGGGAACATCCATAGACGAG
>JAHWJK010000063.1:5004-9487 GCA_019348445.1 Actinomycetota bacterium
GCGCACGAAAGCCATTCCTACTGACCAAACCGTAGCGGGAACATCCATAGACGAGGCGGTCATCCCGGTCAGGGTAGAAGACACGACGTTCAGGCGTTGAAGGGGATGGGGGCGGAGGCACGAACCTTCACGATCATGAACTGGCTGGCTGTTTGTGCCCTCGCGGGCCTCGTTCTTGTCCCGAGCTTTCTCGTGAATCCCGGCGTGGCACAGCCCCCCTCTGTGATCGATGGCGAACTCGGGGACTGTCGCGAGATCCCTCCCCACGAGTTGCCCCCGCCCGCCATCGATGTCTCGAAGGTGATTCCGCTCGAGGCCCGAGTGTTGGTCGAACGCGGCGATCGGGCGGCAGCCCAGAAGCTGTTCGCGGTCACCAAACGAGCCTTCAGCGATATCGGGATACGGGTGAAGACGCGCTTTCAGGAGGTCGATCCGCCTCGTCAATGGGGTGACGGAGACGGCCTTGGTACCGGCCCCAATCAGGAGGCGATCCTGACGTTCATGAAGGACCTGTTCGGTGGGCGCCGACCAGACGGTGTCGACATCGTCTATTTCATGACGCGGCATTGGGCGGGCGGATTCGCCGATTGCATTGGCGGCGTCCGATACGCGGATAGAGCCTTCGCGTTCGGGAGTATCGACTACAGCTTCGAGGGCGTGATTCCCGCGCCGACGGCGGACGAGGGGGTCATAGCCGCACACGAGATCGGGCACCTGCTCGGTGCCCACCACCACTATTCCAACTGCGTCGAGGCACTTCCTCAGGGAGCCCCGCGAGGTGACCTGAATCCGTGTACGACCATGTCGCCGTTTGCCGCGACGGCGTCGGGCACCTTCGCCCTTCTGGAGCGATCCTTCATCCGCAGGTATGCCGCCCTCTACGGCAACGGATAGCTAGCCCCCCGCGGCGATCGATCGTCCGTCGATCCACACCGCGTCGTTGACATCCACGTCCTCCGGTACGACCTCGTGTCGCCACACGACCGCATGCTGCACGCGAGCACCGTCGGCGACGGTGCTGCCTTCGAGCAAGACCGCGCCGCCTCCGACCGACGCATCGGCAGCCGTCGCGCCCTCTCCGACGTACGCGCGTTGCCCGTTCATCTGTTTGATGTGACCGGGCGGTCGACGCGGGGGAGGGGGTGCAACGTCGTTGAGAACGTCGATGTTCGCCTGGAGGTAGCGGTTCACGGTCCCGACATCGAGCGCGTACCCGTCGTGCACGTGTGCCGCGAGCCATCCACGTCCCGCCAGTGGCCCGAAGACGCTCTCTCCTAGTCCGAGCGGGCGCGTCTTCGGGATCCGGCGAGCGACCTCTGCCTCGATCACCGCGACGCCGAGGTACTGGGCCCCGGGCGCATCCGGCGTCGACCGGCGATCGATGAACCCGGCTATCTCGTCGCCGCTCAATCTCATGTCGGCGCCTCGCTCGACCCGTCTAACCGCGAGGGTGATCCCGGCCCCCCGGGTGCGGTGCGTCGCCAGCAGCGCCACCGGATCGAGATCGCTGAGCAGATCGCCGTTGTAGAGCACGACCGGACCCGACATCCGATCCGCGAGCGCTGCCACCGTCCCGCCGGTCCCGAAGCCTTCCGGGCCTTCGTCGAAGAGCTCCCAGCCATCGGGATGGGCCCTTCGCAGCGTCGCCTCCAGACCGCCCGCCTGATGGCTCGCATTGACGACGACGGGGCCCGCCGCCCGGAGCAGGGCCGCTAGGCCCCATGCGCCCAGGGGGACATCGAGGATCGGGAGAGCCGGCTTCGCGGTGTCCTCGGTTAGTGGGCGCAGGCGCTTTCCCTCACCCGCCGCGAACAGGATCGACCCGATAGCCACGGGCTCTATATAGGCCGCCGTCGCGCCGCCAAAACCACCCATTCGGACTATTCACGGAACGAATCCGGACAAATACGCTCAAGAACGGCGGATAACTGCCGATGACGGAGAAACAACTCTCAGGAACCCTGGGAGCTTTTCCGATGCAAAAACGGGGGCGTCGTAAAGTCGCCCGACACGGCGAATCTCGAGGGGCATAGCACTAGATGCGAAACAGAGCTCGACTGAGTCTCGGCATCATCGCCGTCCTTGCGGCGGCTTTGGTCATCCCGCGTCCTATCGCCTCGAGCGCGTTCGCCGCTGCGATCCAGATCACGCCGACGCTTCCCGACATCCTCAAGACACCCACGCCGACCCTGGACCCGAACGATCCCGGTGGTGGCGGCGGCGGCAACGAGGAGCCCGGCGGTGGCGGTGGCGGCAACGAGAAGCCCGGCGGTGGCGGCGGCGGGAACAAAGAGAGCGGGATCAAGGTCCCGAGTGGCGACAAGAAGGACAACAACAAGAACGGCCGCCAGGGCAACGACGGCAAGAAGAAGAACAAGAAGAAGAACAAGAAGAAGGAAGCAGGCGATCTGCCATCGGGCGTTCCGACGATCCCGGGGTCGTACAACACCGAGAAACTCGTTGCGGTCGCGGCTCGCTTGCGTTCCCTCGGGATGTCGCAGGGTGAGGTCGTGCGTCGTGTCTACCCGCCGTTCATCATCGCGGGACCGGCGTCGTGGATCGACACCTGGGGCGCACCGCGCTACGGCCCTGCTCCAGGCCAGGTCCGCACGCACGAGGGCCAGGACGTCTTCTGCGACTACGGCGATCCGATCCTTGCGCCGGTTAACGGGTGGGTCGATTTCTCCGACGGAGGTCTCGGCGGGATCACCGCTCGTGTCCATGACCGCACGACCGGTCGGTACTGGTACCTGACTCACCTCTCCGATCTGAACACCGAAGATTTCTCGAGCGGCGATGACGTCAACGTTGGCGACGTCGTCGGTTACTGCGGGAACAGCGGGAACGCGATCACGACTCCTCCACACGTTCACTTCGGTTGGTACGCAGAAGGTGGAACGAACCCGAAGAATCCGATGCGACCTCTGATCAGATGGCTGCACGAGGCCGAGCGGCGTGTGCTCGGTGTCGTCACGAAGACGACGAAGAAACGCGTGAAGCAGCAGCCCGCGCTGACCGCGGCGCGTCGTTTCGGAGATGCGTTCGCACCCGATATATCGGAGCTTCGGATCGAGTCGGGCTCGCTGTGGGCATCGGGTTCCGATCCGGCCACCGGTGCGTTCACGCTCGCCGAGTCTGCGTTGCAGGCCGCGTTGTCGACCGGCGCCGATAGCGATCGTGGCGAGCCACAGGAAGCGGACTACTACCTCGGTGCGGGCGAGAACCTGCCGGGATTGTTCGACCCGGACTCCGGTCTCTCCGAGCTCCTGGAGGGAACCCACACCCACTCAGAGGGCAGCGACTAATACCGCGTTAGTTATCCTTCACGTTGCTTTCGGCGGGATGCCCGAGCGGCCAAAGGGAGCGGTCTGTAAAATCGTCGGCTAACGCCTTCACTGGTTCGAATCCAGTTCCCGCCACTACTTCCGTGCTGCGTCTGCTTCCAGTCGGAGCGTCGGGACGAGTTTGTGTATGTCGGTCTTGTCGACGTAGATGTCGGCCCAATCGGGCGGAGATTTCAGCACCGCGGTGAACGCGATGATGCGCGCGTCCGGCGCGAGAGTGCGGATGCCCTTCGCCGCGTCGGCGCCGGTCATTCCCGGCATCATGTAGTCGAGGATGATGAGGGCGGGCTGTTCCTTGTACACGAGGTCGAGGGCGGTCTCGCCGTCGGCGGCTTCGAGGATCTCGAACGCGTTCTCGGCCTCGATCATTGATCGGACGACCTGCCTGACGTCGCCGTCGTCGTCGACGATCAGTACCTTGGGACGGTCCTTCTTGAACAAGCCCTTCAGCATCGACACATCCTAGAGGGCCGCTACCAATGCGGGGACCGAGACCGCGAGTGGATCCCTGATGACCCACGTCGCGACGTCGTCGTACGGAGTCGGCTCGGCATTGAGGATCGCTAGTCGAGCGCCGTTGTCCACCGCGACCTTCGGAAGGTACGCGACGGGATAGACCGTCAACGAGGTCCCTATCGCGAGGAAGAGGTCGGATCCTCCCGCCGCCCTCTGCGCGCGATGGAGGTCTGCCGCGACCAGACTCTGGCCGAACGAAATCGTCGCGGACTTGAGGATCCCGCCGCAGGATCGGCAGGGAGGATCGTCCTCACCCGCACGTACGCGATCCAGGGCGCGCTGCATCGGCGCGCGGTCGCCGCAAGACATACACATCACTTCTCGGATCGTTCCGTGGATCTCGATGATGTTGTCGGGGGACGTACCGGCCGCTTGGTGGAGGCCGTCGATGTTCTGTGTGATGAGCGTAGAGAGACGCCCGCGTTGTTCGAGTTCCACCAGCGCTCGGTGTGCTGCATTCGGCTCCGCGGTCCACGCAGCATGTTCGAGACGAGCTTTCCATGCCCGGACGCGAAGGTCCCGGTCGCGCATGTAATGGGTCAGGCTCGACAGCCGCTCGGCTTTGGGATCCTTCGTCCAGATGCCATTCGGGCCGCGGAAGTCCGGGATGCCCGAATCCGTCG
>JAHWJK010000064.1:0-7147 GCA_019348445.1 Actinomycetota bacterium
CGCCG
The DNA here is from genome assembly GCA_019348445.1 of Actinomycetota bacterium. Classification (GTDB taxonomy): domain Bacteria; phylum Actinomycetota; class CADDZG01; order CADDZG01; family WHSQ01; genus JAHWJK01. Next base: position 6 of record JAHWJK010000064.1, read on the forward strand.
GAGGTCACCCTCGACGCGGTAGTTGGCGCCGATCCAGTCACGGATCCGCACGATCTCCTCATCGGTGAGATCGCGGACCTTCGTAGCGGGATTGACGCGCGAGTTGACGCACGTCTCCAGAGCCTTCGTGCGGCCGAGGCCGTAGATGTAGGTGAGAGCGATGTCCAATCGCTTCTCACGAGGAAGGTCGACACCGGCGATTCGAGCCATACCTACTCCTTAACCCTGTCTCTGCTTGTGACGCGGGTTCGAGCAGATGACCATGACCCGGCCGCGGCGACGGATGACCTTGCACTTGTCGCAGATCTTCTTAACGCTGGGCCGAACCTTCATCTTCCTGAACCCCTGCTTCTACTTGTAGCGATAAACCACGCGACCTCTGGTGAGGTCGTACGGCGAGAGCTCCACGAGAACCCGGTCGCCCGGGAGGATGCGGATGTAGTGCATGCGCATCTTTCCGGAGACGTGAGCTAGAACCCGGTGTCCGTTGTCCAATTCGACCCGGAACATGGCATTGGGCAAAGGCTCGATGACACTGCCTTCGACCTGGATACCTTCTTCCTTGCCAGAAGAAGCAGCCTTGTCTTTGTTCTTCGGCTTTGCCACGCGCGTCGCCCCGTCCCGGTTGATGAGTTCGCTCGACCCATGGAAAGCGCCCCCGTGGGGGCGCGTGAAAGCCTGGGGTCGAACGGCCAGCCATCTTAGCAGAGGCTTTTCCTCCTGGCGACCTGCGCTTTTACCTCGTCACCGACGCTGGTGAGAGGGCCTTTTTCGGGCGGGCGGGTGGTACGGGATGCGACCCCTACGATCTGGTCAGCACCTCGTGGCCGTCGGGCGTGATCGCGACCGTGTGCTCGAAATGTGCCGACAGGCTGCCGTCGGCCGTGATGACGGTCCAGCCGTCGTCGAGGAGCTTCGTCTGCGCGGCGCCCATGTTGACCATCGGCTCGATAGCGAGAGTCATCCCCGGAGCCAGCACCTCTCGCCGGCCCGGTGGGCCGTAATTGGGGATCTGCGGATCCTCGTGGAAGGCCCGGCCGACCCCATGACCGACGTACTCGCGGACGACCGAGAAGCCGGCCTTCTCGACGAGCGTCTCGACGGCATGGCCTACGTCTCCGAGCCTCCGACCCGGCGCGCATTGTTCGATCGCGGCCTCGAGCGACGCCTCGGTCACCTCCAGCAGCTTTGCCGCCGCGGGATCGATATCGCCGACGGGATACGTCTTCGCGTTGTCCACGTGGAACCCCTTGTAGTTCAGAGCGACGTCGAGCGTCACGATGTCCCCGTCCTTCAGAACGGTCTCATCCGGGATGCCGTGGACGATGACGTTGTTGGGTGACGTGCAGATCGCGCCGGTAAAGCCGCGATATCCCTTCGCGGAAGGCGTGGCACCGGCCTTCGTGATGATCTCTTCAGCCAGCGCGTCCAGCTCTCCGGTGGTTACGCCGGCGCCGATCGCGTCCTCGAGCCGGACCATCGTGCCCGCGAGGATCTTTCCGCCTTCGCGCATGATGGCGATCTCATCGGCAGATTTCTTGTAGATCATGTGTAGCGCTAGCCGAGGGCTTCGACGATGCGTGTGAAGACTTCGTCGGGTGTTCCGGTTCCGTCGACCTGCCGGAGTAACCCCTTCGCCTCGTAGTACTCGTGAAGCGGTTCGGTCTGCTCGTGGTAGGTCGCGAGCCTCTGCTTGAGTGCAGCTTCGTCGACGTCGTCGTCGCGCGCAACGACGTGCCCGCCGCACGCGTCGCACGTCCAGTTGTTCTCGGGCGGAGCGTCCACGTGGTAGTTCCGGCCACAGTCCGGACACACGCGACGTCCAGTGAGACGACGTAGAGCGACCTCTTCGGGAACCTCTATAACCAGCGCTGCGTCGAGGCCGCACTCGACGTCCGATAACAGGTCATCGAGAGCCTCGGCTTGCGCGGTGTTGCGCGGGAATCCGTCGAGCAGAAAGCCCTCCGCGCAATCGTCGGCGGCGATGCGTTCGCTGACGACGCGGATCGTAAGCTCGTCGGGCACGAGCTTGCCCGCGCTCACGTATTCCAGTACCTCGTTCCCCAATGCGGTCTTGCCCTTGATCGCCCAGCGAAAGATCTCGCCCGTCGAGATCGCCGAGATCCCAAACTTCTCCGAGATGCGCGCGGCTTGGGTGCCTTTACCCGCCCCCTGGGGGCCGAAGATGACTAGTCTCATGTGGTCTTACTTAAGAAAGCCCTCGTAGTGCCGCATCGTCAGTTGCGACTCGATCTGCTTCATCGTCTCGAGCGTGACACCGACCGCGATGAGGATGGACGTTCCCCCGAACGGGAACGCCTGGAGGTTCTGCCACGCCCTCACGATGTCGGGTAACAACGCGATGATCGCGACGAAGATCGCCCCCGGAAGCGTGATGCGAGTCAGGATCCGGTCGAGGTACTCCGCGGTCTGGCGGCCGGGACGGATCCCCGGAACGAAACCTCCGTATTTCTTCATATTGTCGGCGACGTCTTTCGGATTGAACGAGATCGCCGTGTAGAAGTAGGCGAAGAAGATCACGAGCGATCCGTAGATGATCATGTACGGGATCTTCGTCGCGTCGAGCAAGTTGCGCTCGATGAAGCCTTGGACGGTCTGGTTCTGGACGACGTTCTGCAGTAACTGAGGGATGTAGAGCACGCTCGACGCGAAGATGATCGGGATGACCCCGGCCTGGTTCACCTTCAAGGGGATGTAGGTCGACGTACCTCCATACATCTTGCGCCCCACCACGCGTTTCGCGTATTGAACAGGTATCCGGCGCTGACCTTGTTCCATCGTCACGACGGCGATCACGACGAGGATCCCGATCGCGATGAAGAAGAGCAGCCCTCCGAGCCCTTTCTGTTGGTAGATGGCGTTGCCTTCGCTTGGGAAGGTCGAGATGATCGAGGCGAAGATCATGATCGACATGCCGTTGCCGATCCCGCGCTGTGTGATGAGCTCGCCGAGCCACATGATCAAAGCGGTTCCGGCCGTGAGCGAGATCACGAGCAGACCGACGCGAGCCGGCGTGAACCCGCCCGGAGGGAACAGGTCGACCGGCTGGCCCTGGGCATCGGTGATCGTTCCGCGGTGGAAGAGGAACGCGAGACCCGTCGACTGCAGCAACGCCAGGACGACCGTTAAATAGCGCGTCCACTGCGTGATCTTCTTGGTCCCGGCCTCGCCCTCTTTCTGCCACGCCTCGAGCTTCGGGATCACGACCGTGAGCAGCTGCATGATGATCGACGATGTGATGTACGGCATGATCCCGAGTGCGAACACCGCCATCTGCGTGAGGGCACCGCCGGAAAACAGGTTGATGAACGTGAACGCGCCGCCCTGCGCGCCTTGCGCGAACTCTTGTGTCTTCTGCACGTCGATACCGGGTGCCGGCACGTGCGAGCCGAACCGGTACACGGCGATGATCATCAGCGTGAAGAGGATCTTCTTGCGAAGATCCGGAACTTTGAACGCGTTGACGAACGCGGCTAAAAGGTTCACTTAGTTCTTTTCTTCCCGGGCCTGTTGCCGGAGGGCGCGACATTGATGACTTCGGCAGTGCCTCCCGCGCCCTCGATCTTCGTGCGCGCCGATTCGCTGAAGGCATGAGCACGAACGCTGAGCTTCTTAGAGATCTCGCCTTCGCCGAGAACTTTTACGAATTTGTCGCGCTTGCGTACGAGGCCGGCCGCGCGTAGCTCCTCGGGCCCCACGTCGGCATTCCCCAGTTCCTCGAGTTGACCGACGTTGACGGCGCCATAGACCTTGCGGTTCGGCGGCGTGAAGCCTTTGAGCTTCGGGACGCGCCGGATAAGCGGCATCTGGCCACCCTCGAAGAAAAGATGGACCTCGCCGCGCGCTTTCGTTCCCTTCGTGCCGCGGCCGGCCGTCTTGCCTTTCCCGGAACCCTCACCACGACCCACCCGTGTTCGCTTCTTCTTGGAGCCGGGCGGCGGCTTCAGCTCGTGTGGCTTCACTTCTTTACCTCCTCGACTTCGACAAGGTGGCCGACGGCACGGAGCATGCCGCGGATCTCGGGCTTGTCGTCGTGTGTGACCGTGTGGCCGATGCGCTTCAGTCCGAGCGCGCGGATCGTTCCAAGTTGCTTCGAACCACGCGACGTCGCCGAACGTATCTGTGTGACCTTCAACTGCGCCATCTACTTGCTCCCCGCTCCGAGGCTCGAGCCGCGGAGGAGATACGGAGGCGCGACCTCTTCGGGAGTCTTACGACGCTTCTTCGCGATCGAGTCCGCCGTGCTGAGGCTCTTCAATCCCTTCACGGTCGCGCGGACGATGTTGATCGGATTGTCGGATCCCATCGACTTCGAGAGGATGTCTCGGATCCCCGAGCACTCGACAACGGCGCGGACGGGCCCACCTGCGATGACACCGGTACCCGGCGAAGCGGGTTTCAGCAGGACAACGCCTCCGGAATCCTCGCCGATGATCTCGTGCGGGATCGTCTGGCCGACCAGGGGCACCCGGAAGAAATTCCGCTTTGCTTCTTCGACGCCCTTCTGGATCGCAGCGGGCACCTCACGGGCTTTTCCGTATCCGACCCCGACTTGGCCCGCAGCATCTCCGACCACGACGAGCGCAGTGAACGAGAACCGCCGACCACCTTTCACAACCTTGGCCACGCGGTTGATCGAGACGACGCGCTCTTCGTATTGCGAGCGGTCGTCGTCGCCTCTGCGTCCGCCTCCTCCGTGTCCTCTCATGGCAAAACCTTTCTAGAACTCGAGCCCGCCCTCGCGGGCGCCCTCGGCCACGGCCTGAACGCGGCCGTGATACCTGAATCCACCGCGGTCGAACACGGCTCGTTCGATCCCTGCGGCCTTCGCCTTCGATGCGATCTCTGCACCGACAGACTTCGCGCGGGCCTTCGGATCGCCATCGCCGTCGGCCAGTGTGGAAGCCGCCGCGAGTGTCGCCCCTGCATAGTCGTCGATCAGTTGGGCGTAGATGTGACGGTTGGAGCGATACACCGCGAGTCTCGGTCGCTCTGCCGTACCGAGGACCTTCTTCCGTACGCGGCGGTGCCGTTTGCTTAGCGCTTCTCTTCTCGTGGTAGTTGCCATGTCTATGCTCCGGCCTTCGCGGCCTTGCCGCCCTTGCGCCTGACGTACTCACCTTCGTAGCGGATGCCCTTCGCCTTGTAGGGCTCGGGCTTCTTGATCGCGCGGATCTCCGCGGCGGTCTGACCCACCAACTCCTTGTCGATCCCGCGCACCGTGATCCGCGTCGGAGTCGGGACTTCGAACTCGATCCCGTCCGGGGCGGCCTTGCGAACCGTGTGGGAGAAGCCGACCGAAAGCTCGAGGTCGTTGCCCTGCTTGGCGGCGCGGTAGCCGACGCCGTGGATCTCGAGGCTCTTCTCGTATCCCTGGGTCACACCCTGAACCATGTTCGCGATGAGGCTGCGGGCGAGGCCATGAAGCGCCTTGGCGTCGCGACCCTCGCCGTCACGCGTCACGGTAAGGACGCCGTCCTCTTCCGTAACCGTGATCCCTTCGGGGATCGCCCGCTGCAACTCGCCTCTCGGTCCGTTCACCGTGATGAGCCCGGCCACAAGGCCTATAGAGACCCCCTCCGGAACGGTGATCGGTGCCTGGCCTACTCGTGACATCTCAGATCCTCTTCCGTTACCAGACGTATGCCAGGATCTCGCCACCAACACGAGCCTGACGAGCTTGCTTGTCGGTCATCACACCTTGCGACGTCGAGACGATGGCGACGCCCAGACCACCGAGAACCCTCGGGAGTTCGGAAGCGCCGCGGTACACCCGACGACCGGGTTTAGAGATGCGCCTGATCCCGGAGATGACTCGCTCGCGATCCTCCGTGTAGCGCAGGCGGATCTTGATCGTCGGATGCCCCTCTCCATTCGCCACCTCGAAGCCATCCACGTAGCCTTCGTCGGCAAGGATCCGGGCGATGTTCTCTTTGATCTTCGACGCCGGGATCTCGACCTCGTCGTGGAACGCGGTCGACGCATTCCTGATTCGGGCGAGCATGTCGGCGATTGGGTCGGTCATAGTCATCCGATCACCAGCTCGCTTTCGTCACGCCGGGAATCTCTCCGTTGTGTGCCATCTCGCGGAAGCACAGACGACAAAGCCCGAACTGGCGGAAGACCGCGCGCGGACGACCACAGCGCACGCAGCGTGTGTACTCACGCACCTTGAATTTCTGCTTCCTCTTGGCTTTGTTGATCAGTGCTTTTTTGGCCATGCTCCTCCACCTATCCCTGCGCGGCAGCCGTGTCCCGCAGCGGGAACCCGAGTGCCTTCAACAGCGCTCTACCGTCGTCGTCTGTCGTAGCCGAGGTCACGATCGTGACGTCCATGCCCCGCGGCTGGTCGATGTCGTCGTAGTCGATCTCCGGAAACACGAGCTGTTCAGTCAAACCGAACGTGTAATTACCGCGCCCGTCGAACGATCGCGGATTGAGCCCCCGGAAGTCCCGGATGCGAGGAAGCACGATCGACGTGAGCCGATCGAGGAAGTCCCACATGCGATCGCCGCGCATAGTCACAGCCGCACCGATCGGCATCCCCTCACGGATCTTGAAAGTAGCGATCGACTTACGAGCTCTTCGGATCGCCGGCTTCTGACCGGTGATCGCGGTGAGGTCCCTGACGGCGCCGTCGAGCAGCTTCGCGTCCTTCGACGCCTCACCCACGCCCATATTCACGACGATCTTCTCGGGCTTCGGAACCTGCATGACGTTCTTGAGCCCGAGGTCGCGCTGCAACTGCTCGCGGATCTCGCTGCGATAGCGCTCCTTCAAGCGCGGGGTGTAAGTCTGCGTGCTCATATTTCACCTCCGCACTTCTTGCAGATGCGGACCTTGGCGCCGGTGCCTTCCTCGACGCGATAGCCGGCGCGGGTCGGACCGTCGTTCCCGCAGACAAGAGCGATGTTCGATACGTTGATCGGAGCTTCCTTGTGAGCGATACCGCCGGTCTGCTGTCCACGCCGGTCCATCGTCACCTTCTCGTGTCGCGTGACGCGGTTGACGCCCTCGACGATCACCTTGTTCTTCCGTGGGATGACCTCGAGGATCCGGCCCTGCGTGCCGAGGTCTTTCCCCGCGATCACCGCCACGGTGTCGCCTTTTTTGAATTTCAT
>JAHWJK010000064.1:7247-9470 GCA_019348445.1 Actinomycetota bacterium
TCAAAGCACCTCTGGAGCTAGAGAAATGATCTTCATGAAGCGCCGCTCGCGCAGCTCGCGAGCAACCGGACCGAAGATTCGCGTCCCCCGCGGCTGCATCTGAGCGTCCACGATCACAACTGCGTTGTCGTCGAACTTTATGTACGAACCGTCACCGCGGCGCCGCTCCTTGGCGGTGCGGACCACGACGGCCTTGACGACATCCGACTTCTTGACCGCGCCGCCGGGGATCGCGTCCTTCACGGTCGCGACGACGATGTCGCCGATGCCCGCGTATCTACGTCGCGATCCACCCAGCACTTTGATCACGAGAACCTCACGGGCTCCCGTGTTATCGGCCACGCGGCACCTCGTTTCCTGCTGTATCACTTGGCTCTCTCTACGATCTCGACGACGCGCCAGCGTTTGGTCTTCGACAGTGGGCGCGTCTCCATGATCCGCACGCGGTCACCGACGCCGGCCTCATTCGTCTCGTCGTGGGCCTTGAGTCGCTTGTTACGCCGGACGATCTTGCCGTAGGTCGAGTGCGCGGCAGCATCCCGAACCTCGACAACGACGGTCTTGTCCATCGCGTCGGAGACCACGAGGCCAACCTCGGCCTTGCGCTTGCCTCTTTCGACTGTTTCTTCACTCATGCCCATCGTTTATCCCTCTGCTTCCACATCGCCGCTCAGCTCCCGCTCCCGCAGGATGGTCTTGATGCGCGCGATGTCTTTCTTCAGCTCCTGCAAACGCTTGTAGTTATCCAGCTGGCCGGTCACGTTCTGGAAACGCAGGTTGAAAAGTTCTTCCTTCGTCTCCGTCAGCCGCTCCTGGATGTCCTCCAGCGGCAGGTCACGGATCTCGGAGGTTTTCAGACGAGCCACTACTGCACCTCCAGCGACTGTTCACGTGCGACGAAGCGGCACTTGATCGGGAGCTTGTGCGCCGCCAGACGGATCGCTTCTCGCGCCAGTGGCTCTGGGATACCGGCGATCTCGAACATGACTCGGCCGGGTTTGACAACCGCAACCCAGCCCTCCGGATTCCCCTTACCCGAACCCTGCCGCGTTTCTGCGGGTTTCTTCGTATACGGCTTGTCGGGAAAGATATTGATCCATACCTTTCCGCCGCGTCGGATGTGACGAGTCATCGCGATACGAGCCGCTTCGATCTGCCGGTTCGTGATCCAACCGGGCTCGACCGCCATCAACCCGTAGTCACCGAAGTTAACGGTCGTGCCGCCCTTCGCTTTTCCGCGCATGCGACCACGCTGTTGCTTCCGGTGTCTGACTTTCTTCGGTTGCAACATCCCTATGACTCCTGAGGCTTGTTGTCGTCGGTGGCCGTGGGAGCGTCGCCCCCGGTCGTCTTCGCGGTCCCCTTCGCCTTCTCGTCGCCCTGCTTGGCATCGGCCGTGGCTGTGCCCTTCGCTATGGACGCCGCCTTGCCTTGCCCTGGTGATGGAGACGCCGACTTCCCTGCGGTCGCGGTTGCTCCCTTGCCGGTGGTCGACTTACGCGCGGCGCGATCGTCCGCGCCTCGACCGACGGTCTCACCTGCAGCCAGCGCTGCCTCGCGACGCAGTCGAGCCGAATCACGCGCGGTCGCGTAGAGATCCTGGAACGGGCCTTTGTAGATCCACACCTTGACGCCGATGCGGCCGAACGTCGTTTTCGCTTCCGAGAACCCGTAGTCGATGTCGGCCCTCAACGTGTGGAGCGGCATCTGACCTTCGATGTACCACTCGGTTCGGCTCATCTCCGCGCCGCCGAGACGGCCACCGCACTGAACCCGAACGCCCTTCGCACCGTTGCGCATGGCCGAGCTGACCGCCTTCTTCATCGCTCGACGGAACGAGACGCGGCTGGCGAGCTGCTCCGCGATCCCCTGAGACATGAGTTGGGCGTCGAGCTCCGGCTGCTTGACCTCGATGATGTTGAGTCGCACATCCGTCGGCTTCCCGTACAGCTTCGACTCCATGTGCTCGAGCTGACTGCGAAGGCGCTCGGCCTCCGACCCGCGGCGCCCGATCACGATCCCGGGCCGCGCGGTATGTGCGTCGATCCGCACGCGCTCGCGCGTTCGCTCGATGTCGATACGACTGATCCCGGCATGCGGAAGCTGGCCCAGGAGGTACTCGCGGATGCGCAGATCTGCCTCGAGGTACTCCTGGTACTGCTTCTCGCTGAACCAGCGCGACTTCCAGTCGGTGTGGATCCCGAGGCGGAAGCCGTACGGGTG
>JAHWJK010000155.1 GCA_019348445.1 Actinomycetota bacterium
AAGGTGCCCTTCTATCACGCCAACATCGACGCGGACGAGGTGCTCTTCTATCACGCCGGCAACTTCTTCAGCCGTGCCGACATCGATACCGGGTACATGACGCTCCACCCGCAGGGGATCCACCATGGTCCTCAACCAGCAGCCATCGAGGCTTCTAAAACGAAAGAACGAACCGATGAAGTCGCGGTGATGGTCGAGACGCACCATCCGCTGATCGTTTCCCCCGAAGCCGAGACCGTCGTGATCACCGAATACGAGACGTCGTGGGCGCGCGGGATGGGTCTCCTCACCGAATAGTGACGGATTAGTTGCGTCTCTATCGCTACGTCCGCGGCGCCGGTGGATACCAGCCGCGTCTCGCGATCGCGGTCGATGACGGACCGCCTATCGACTTGCTCACGGCGTGGGCAAAGACTCGCCGCGATAACGAGCACACGTATTTTCTGGCTTCGACGCGTCTCTTCATCCAGGAGGGTCCCGACGTCTGGGCAGAAGCTGAGTCTGTCGTTCGGCGGGTGGGGGTCGAGGATGCGATCCCGGAGGATGCTCGTTTGCTATGTCCCGTCGATCGCGTTCCATCGCTGCGCGACTTCCTCGCTTTCGAGAACCACGTGAAGGCCGGGGCCGAACGCCGCGGCATGCAAGTGCCCGACTATTGGTACGAGGCTCCGATCTACTACAAGGGGAATCATCGAAGCTTGCTCGGCCCCGACGACGAATGCCCGTGGCCGAGCTACACCGATCGGATGGACTTCGAACTCGAGCTCGCGCTGATCGTCGGCAAGCGCGGCCGCGATGTCTCAGCGGGAGACGCGGCCGATCACGTATTCGGTTTCACCGTTTTTAACGACTTCTCCGCGCGCGATGTGCAGGCGAAAGAGATGTCCGCGTGGCTCGGACCCGGCAAGGGCAAAGATTTCGCCAATGCCTTCGGCCCGTGCATCGTTACGTGCAGCGAGGTCGGTGTCGATCCCGATCTCGAGATGATCTGTCGCGTCAACGGCGAGGAATGGGGCCGAGCGCGTTCATCTGAGATGCATTGGAGATGGGGCGACATCATCGCTCACGTGTCGCAAGACGAGGACATCTACCCCGGCGACGTCTACGGTTCGGGTACACCCGGCGGATGCTGTGGTCTCGACATCGGACGTTTCCTGAATCCGGGCGACGTCGTGGAGCTCGAGATCGAGAACATCGGCGTCCTTCGGAACTCGATCTCGTTCCCGAGGTAGCGCTCGCGATGCAAGTTCCTCCGCCGCCGCCCGCGCAACCGGCCGCGGCCGGCGTGCGGCCGCCGAAGAGTCGCTACTTGATCGCCCTCGTTTTGTTCTTGCTCCTGTTCGTCCCCGCGCTCGTCGCTTTCTTGAACGGCCTTGACGGGATCACCGAGGGGTTGATCCGCGTTCCGGTCCCGGGAGAAGCGGACGTTGATCTCGAGGCCGGCAAATGGACGGTCTTCTACGAGTACGTCGGAGAGTTCGAGGGCAGGACCTATGTCACGTCGATAGAGACGCCAGGCATCTCGGTCGTCGTGACGGGCCGAGACGGGCAACAGTTACCTGTTGTCTCGTCGAACTCCTCGTTCAACTACAACACCGGAGGTCATTCCGGATATTCAATCGGCGAATTCCGCACCGACTATGACGGCACGCATCGCGTGACGACGATGCTCACCGATCCCGGCGAATCCGGGCCGTACCTGATCGCTATCGGGCGTGACCTCGGCAAAGCGACCGCGCTGCTGGTCCTCGGGATCCTCGGAATGCTCGCGAGTGGGTTCGTTGCCTTCATCGCGTGGCTCGTCGTATTCATCATGCGGTACCGCGCGAGGAAAGGTCTCGAAGCGGCCGGCTACGCGGCCGGAACCTAGGATTCGAGAGCCAAGACTGCAGGGTGCTCCAGAAGGCGCACGACGTCGAGCGCGAACTTCGCCGCGGTCATGCCGTCAAGAACTCGGTGGTCGAACGTGATCGATAGGTTCATGATCTTCCGAACGACGATCTGACCGTCACGGACGACCGGTCTGTCGGTCGCTCGATGGACCCCGAGGATCCCACTCTGCGGATGCATCACGATCGGAGTTGCCATCAGTCCGCCGAATGGCCCCGGGCTCGTCACGGTGAAGGTGCCGCCGCGTAGGTCGTCGGTGCTGATGGTCCCGCTGCGCGCTGCCGTCGCGAGCCGGTCGATCTCCAACGCGATGTCGCGCAAACGCTTGTGTTCGGCGTCCTTGATCACCGGCACCACGAGGCCCGCCGGCGTATCGACGGCGACCCCGATGTTGTAGTCATCGTGGAACACGATCTCGCCCGCGTCCTCGTCGAGCGACGCGTTCAGTGCCGGGTGGTCCTTCAGCGCTGCGACGACCGCCTTGACGATGAACGGCAGGAACGTCAGCCGTATGTCGTCCGGGTTGCGCTCGTTCGCGAGCTTCCGCGTGGCGTCGAGCTCCGTAACGTCGCATTCCTCGACATGAGTAACCGGCGGAACCGTGAGATGAGCATGTTTCATCCGCTCCGCGATAGTCCGCCGGACCCCCCGCAACGGCTCCCGCCGCTCCCCGCCCGTTTCCGGCCGGGTGTCGGTCGACAGTGCCTGCGTCGCGGTCCTCGGAGCGCGTGGAATCTGTTGCGCTCCTGCGGAGGCTTCCTCCAGCGAAGTCGCCGCCCCGCCCGCCTTCGATGTCACTGCGCTTTCGAC
>JAHWJK010000065.1 GCA_019348445.1 Actinomycetota bacterium
GTTAGTGGCTCACTCGTTTCTCAGGAACGACGGGATGTCGAGGTCATCCTCGGCGTCGAACACGAGGCGCTCGCGCTCCTCCTGGCCCCCGAGGAACGCCGGCTCGCCGTTCGCGGCCGCCGGGATCGAGAAGATCTCCTCCTCCGGCTTCACGATGTCCTCGGCTTCCTTCTGACCCCACCGGTCGAAGCCGGCGGCGATGACCGTGACCCGGACCTCGTCGCCGAGCGTGTCGTCGACCACCGCACCGAAGATGATCTTGGCATCGGGGTGGGCGGCCTTCGTGATGACGCTGGCGGCCTCGTTCACTTCCCGCAAGCCGAGATCGGAACCGCCGGCGATGTTCAACAGGACGCCGCGAGCACCGTCGATCGACGCCTCGAGCAGCGGCGAGGAGATCGCGGAACGAGCAGCTTCCTCCGCGCGGCCGTCGCCACGTGCCTGACCGATGCCCATCAGGGACGAACCCGCATCGGTCATGACTGCTTTTACGTCGGCGAAGTCGAGGTTGATGAGGCCCGGAGTCGTGATGAGGTCGGTGATGCCCTGCACACCTTGAAGAAGGACCTCGTCGGCCATCCGGAACGCTTCCAACAACGACGTCGTCGCGTCACCGATCTCGAGAAGGCGGTCGTTCGGGATCACGATGAGCGTGTCGACCTTCTCTTTGAGATTCAGGATGCCCTGCTCGGCCTTGACCGCGCGCTGACGGCCCTCGAAAGAGAACGGCCGGGTCACGACACCGATCGTCAACGCACCGACCGACTTGGCGATCTCCGCCACGATAGGAGCGCCACCGGTCCCGGTTCCCCCACCCTTGCCCGCGGTGATGAAGACCATGTCGGCGCCCTTCAGCACCTCTTCGATCTCATCGCGGTGTTCCTCGGCAGCCTGACGACCGACTTCGGGATCGGCACCCGCGCCGAGGCCGCGCGTCAGCTCGCGCCCGATATCGAGCTTCACGTCGGCATCGGACATCAGCAGCGCTTGCGCGTCGGTGTTCACCGCGATGAACTCGACGCCCTTGAGACCCACGTCGATCATCCGGTTCACGGCGTTCACGCCGCCGCCGCCGATGCCCACCACCTTGATGACTGCCAGGTAGTTCTGGGGGTTCGTGGCCATCTCGCCCCTCCTCCTTCGCACCTATAGCTCTAGTTTAGGCTTATAGTTATGTCAACCTACAGTAACGGTTGAGCAATATACACCTCAGAGCGCGAAGGTCAACCGGGACTTGTGCCGCGGAGCTACGCAGACGGAGTCGGGGCCGGGGTTGATGGAGCAGGAGCTGGGCCGACCGCCGGAGTCGAAGGCACACTGACGTCGAGGTATGCCGCGGTGCGTCCCTCTTCTGCGAGCCGCGCGAGCAGCGCGGTGAGGACCTCGTTCTTGGCCGCGAGCCGGTCGGCGCCGCCGTAGCGCACGATCGTGCCGTCTCGCAGCGCGAGAGCGATCCGCTCGGGCGATGCCGCGACCACCGAAGCCACCGCGGGCTTTACCTTGCGCGGCAGCGAGCGCCATACCTGCAGGCCGGCTCGCACCTCGTCCTCGGTGACGCGATCGCCGGGCACGAGGCGCGTCACGACCGCTCCCGTGAGGGTGGGGAGACCTTCGGTGACGCCTACGTCTAGGACGCGGCCCGAGGCATCGATGGTCCACGACCCGGCTGCGACCGTGACGACCAACGCAGGGCGCCGCTCTTCGATCTTGATGCGGACGGTCGCAGGCAGACGCCGATGGACGTCCGCATCCTTCACCCACGGAAGCGCCTCGACGGCCGCCGCGATCTCGCCGGTAGACAGGAGGAGCAGGTTGTCGCCGCGGCCGAGATCGACAGCCGCGCGTACGGCTCCAGGCTCCGTATTCGTCGCGCCCATGACCTGGACGTGACGAACGTGCAACAACGGCGACCAGAACGCGGCCCAGATCGCAACTCCCACCATCACGATGCCCAACGACGATCCGATCACCCGTCGCCTCTTGCTCTTCGCGACTGCTTTGCGTCGTCGACTGATCCGAGGGTCGGTCCCGACGCGACGCGTCTCGCTGCGCGTAGCCATCACGCGGACCTCGATGCGAAATCTCCAACGAAGCGGACCTCGGGATGCAGCTCCACTCCCATCCGTTCCTTGACGAGGTGGCGCACCTCGTGGACGAGGTCGTAGACGTCTTGCGCTTTCGCTCCCTCGTCTGCGATGAAGAAATTCGCATGCAGTTGTGAGACCGAGACGCGTCCGACGCGATGCCCCTTCAACCCCGCCGCCTCGACCAGGCGCCCCGCGGAGTCCCCGGGCGGGTTCTTGAACGTGCTACCGGCGTTCTGGACCGCCCCCGGCTGCGTCTCGGCGCGGTGCTTGCGGTAACTCTCCATGCGGGCGCGCACCGCGTCTTCGTGGTCCCGCATCAGCTCGAACGTTGCGTCCAGAACGATCTGATGGTCGTGGATCTGCGAATACCGGTAGGTCATCCCGAGATCGCCCACGGGAACTTGCGCCAGGGCCCCCGACCGCACGTCGAACAGCGTCGCCGAACGGAGCGTGTCCACGATCTCGCCCCCGTGTGCCCCCGCGTTCATGCGGACGCCGCCTCCGACACTTCCCGGTATTGCGACGGCGAACTCGACACCGGCCAGCCCGCGGCGCGCGGCCCAGTTAGCCAGCAGCGGAAGCGGAGTGGCCGATCCGGCGACCATCTTGGTTCCGTCTTCCTCCGGCCGCGCCGACCGCACCCACGAGAACGCCATGCCGAGCCGGACCACGACGCCCGGGAAACCGGAATCGGCGACGACGAGGTTGGACCCACGCCCCAGGACGAGCATCGGAACACCGGACGCGCTCTCGACCACCTCAGCGAGGACCGCGATGTCATCGCGATCCGCCGGCTCGAAATAAACCCGCGCCGGACCACCTACACGATAGGTAGTCAAGCCCGCCAGTGGGTAGTCCGTCTGGACCGTTCCGTGGGCGCGTTCCGACAACTGGCTCGCCAGCGCTGACAGATTCATGGGCCGAGACGCGCGAGTAGCTCTTCTCCGATCGAGTTGACGTCACCGGCTCCCAGAGTAAGGAGCGCATCACCGGAACGGCAGGATTTCGACAGATAAGTGAGCAACTCGGCACGGTGAGGGATGTACGCGACCGAACGCCCCGGGAACCGCTCGCAGATCGCGTCGGCGATCAACTTTCCGGTCACGCCGGGAACGGGTTCCTCGCCTGCCCCATAGACGTCGGTGACGACGACCCGGTCCGCTGCGGCGAACGACGCACCGAACTCGCTCGCGAGAGCGGCGGTTCTCGTGTAACGGTGCGGTTGGAACAACGCCACGACACGGCCCCAGGCGCCGGATCGCGCGGCCGACAGCGTCGCCCGGATCTCCGTTGGATGATGGGCGTAATCGTCGATCACGGTGACGCCGGATGCCTCACCCCGTATCTGAAAACGCCGCTCGACGCCGCTGAAGTGTTGCAACCCGCCGACGATGTCGTCGAGAGCGACGCCCGCGGCAGTGCACGCGGCGGCGGCAGCCAGAGCGTTGGAGACATTGTGTTCCCCCGGGACCCTGAGGTGAACGTCAGCGGCTCCGGACGGCAGTTGCAGTTCGAATCGCGTCCCCGCGCCGGCCGGTTCGATCGACGCGGCGGATACATCGGCATCTGCACCGAACGTGATCGCGGCGTCGCCGCCCAAGTTCCGTTCCTCGAGTGGGACCACGACTACACCTCCGCGCTGAACGTTGCCGGCGAACGTCGCGAACGCGCGGCGCAGAGCGGCTATGTCCGCCCAGTAATCGACGTGGTCGAGTTCCACGTTCGTGATAACCGCGATGAAAGGATCGAGAAGCAGAAACGAACCGTCGCTCTCGTCGGACTCGGCCACGATGAGGTCGCCGCGGCCACTGCGCGCATTCGTCCCAACGTCGTTCAAACCCGCGCCGACCAGATACGTCGGATCCTCGCCCGCGTGACGCAGGACCGACACGATCATCGACGTAGTAGTGGTCTTACCGTGCGTCCCGGCGACGACGATCGAACGCTGCCCCCGCAACAAAGAAGCGAGGGCTTCCCCACGCGCCAGGACCGGGATGTCGAGGTCCATCGCGCGCCGAACTTCCGGGTTGCGATCCGGGATCGCGCTCGATCGCACAACGATGTCATTACCTTCGACCAACTCCGCGTGGTGCCCGATGTGAACCGATGCGCCCATCGCTTCGAGCACCGTCGACGCGCGCGACCTTTTCAGGTCACTGCCACTTATCCGGACCCCGCGTTCGAGCAGGACCTTCGCTATCGCGGACATACCGGCCCCACCTATCCCGACGAAGTGCGCCGACGTCGCCTGTTGAAGGTTCATGCGGCCACGCTACGGACTATCCGAGCGAGATCGTGCGCGGCCTCCGGCTTACCAAGTGAACGCGCCGCGGCGCGCATCCGGTCCAGCGCCGCGCGGTCGTTCAGCAAAGGCTCGAGGCATCCGGCAAGAGCAGCGGGTGTGGCGTCACCGTCCGGCAGGATCTTCGCGGCACCCGCGGCCTCGAGGACCCGCCCGTGGAGTTCCTGCTGCCGATCCCGGTGGTACGGGTACGGAACGATCACCGACGGCACGCCGACGACGGTCAGCTCCGCGACGGTGCTCGCTCCCCCGCGACAAACCGCAACGTCTGCGACCGCGTACGCCTCGATCATGCGGTCGACGTAGTCGATCGTCCGGTAGATCAGCCCCCGTACGTCCGGAGGCCCGATACCGCCGCCGCGGCGACCGAGGATGTGGAGGATCTGGATTCCGGCGCGATCCGCCCATAGTCCGCCGAGGCCAAGAGCTGCGTCCGTTACGCGTTTGGCACCGAGGCTCCCACCGAACACGAGAATCGTTTGCCGCTCCGGTTCGAGCCCGAAGGATTCGTAGCCTCGCTGTCGCTCCGTCATGAGGTTCGCGGTCGCGAACTCGGGCTGCACGGGATTTCCGGTGAACGCACCCTTCTTGCCGGCATCTCTCAGAGTCTCTTTGAACGAAACCGCGACGCGGGCGGCTAACGGCTTCGTCACCTTGTGAGCCAGACCGAACACGATGTTCTGCTCGTGGAGAACCAGGGGCAGGCGCGCCGCGGCGGCGGCAAGTGACACAGGAAGGCTGACGTAACCGCCCATGCCGACGACGACGTCGGGATGGAGCGCCCGCAGGATCCGCCGCGACCGAGCGACGGCACCTGCAGCACGCATCGCAACGCGCGGCAGGCCGAGTGGCCTCGACCGGTCGAAGCCGACGACCTCGATGTACTCGAGCGGGAAACCCGCGCGGGGCACCAGCGCCGATTCGACCCCGGTCGCGGTGCCGACGAACGTGACGTCGTCGCCTTCAAGCGCCTTCGCGAGGGCGATCGCAGGAGTTACGTGGCCTGCAGTACCACCTCCCGCAACAACGACTCTCACTTCTTTGCCGGAGGGCGAGACTGCTTCGCGATATTGGTGAGTATCCCCATCCCGATCAGGGTCACGACGAGTGACGATCCTCCGAACGAGACCAACGGCATCGGAACGCCGGTGATCGGAAGCGACGCGGTCACGGCGCCCATGTTCACGAGTGCTTGGAACGCGATCCAGATCGTGACCCCGGCGGCGATGTACATACCGAAACGATCCGGCGCCTGCCGCGCGATCCGGATCCCCAGGTATGTGAGGAACGCGAACATCCCGAGGACGACGCTCGTGCCGAACAACCCGAGTTCCTCGCCGAGGATCGCGTAGATGAAGTCGGTGTGGGCGTTCGGCACGTACAACCACTTCTGTCGGCTCGCGCCGATGCCGACGCCGAAGAAACCGCCCGAACCCATCGCTATCAACGACTGGATCGTCTGGTAACCGGTGTTGAGTGGATCGGCCCATGGGTTCAAGAACGACAGCACGCGGGCACGCCGGTACGGCTCTGCCAGCGCGCCGAACGCGGCGAATGCCGCGCCGGCCCCGCCCAACACGGCGACGTACCGGAGGGGAGCGCCCGACAGGAAGAGCATGCCGAAACCGATGGCGCCGACGAGCATCGTCGTGCCCATGTCCGGCTGGGCCATGATCAGAACGGCGAGAACAGCCACGACGGGGATCACCGGGAGAACCGTGTGCGACAGGTCCTGTATCGCCTTCGGATCCTTCCGCGAGAACACATCGGCGATGAAAAGGACCAACGCGAGCTTGGCGAGTTCCGATGGCTGGAACGAGAGAGGGCCGAGCGCGAGCCAGCGCGAGCTACCGCCTGCCGTAGTACCGAGGCCCGGGATGAGCACCGCCAGCAGGAGCAACGAAACCCCGGCGATCCCGACGTAGCCCCATCCCCTCAATCTGCGGTAGTCGAGGCGCGAGAACGTGATGAACGCGACGATCCCGAGGATCGCCCAGATCACTTGTTTCTTGAAGTAAAGGAAGGGCGAGACGTCGTTGGCGAGAGACCACGCAAAGCTGGCGGACAAGATCATCGTCAGGCCGAGGAGCAGAAGGGAGCTCATCACAACCGTCACCATGACCGCGGGGTCGCCTCTACGCGCGTCACGTTTCGCCACGGCCGGTGCGCGTCGACGAGTGGTCGCGCGGATCGCTCTGCTATCTGTCGCCATCGCCACTGCCTCTCGCGTCTAGTAGATCGCGCACCGCGCGAGCGAACTCCTCGCCGCGATGCGCGTAGCTCTCGTACATATCCAGGCTCGCACACGCAGGCGACAGCAAGACGGATCCTCCGGGGATCGCGTGCTTGCTCGCGAGCCGCACCGCGTCTTCCATCGAGTCGGCACGTTCAACCGGGACGAGGCGACCGAAGATCTCTTCGATCTGTGCGCGCGCCTCACCTAGTGCGACGACCGCAGTCACCGGCGGCACGACATCCGCGAGTACCGTCAGGTCGATCCCCTTGCTGCGCCCGCCGGCGATCAGCACCACGTCCGTGAGTCCACGAACGGCGGCAAGGGTTGCATGCGGGTTCGTCGCCTTGGAGTCGTCGATGTAAGTGACGTCGTCTGCCTCGGCAACTACCTCGAGCCGATGACCGAGCGCCCGGAATCCCTTGATCCCGCGCACGACCGCCCGCTCATCGACCCCGTAACAAAGCGCCGCGCCCGCCGCGGCAACCGCATCCTCGATCCCTGCCGAACCCGGCAACGGGATGTCGTGGACGTCGAAGATGCGACGTCCCTGCCACATGATGTCGTTACCCGCGACTCCGATCCCGTCGGCCGGGACGTGGCTTCCCGAGTACGGCACGAGTTGCGCGTGCGCCATGCGGGCAAGATCCATGACCCGCTGGTCGTTCGCATTCGGAACCAAGAAATCGTTGGTTGTCTGGTTCCTGAAGATGCGAGCCTTAGCGCGCGCGTACTCCTCCACCGAGCCGTGCCAGTCGGTGTGATCCTCCGCGATGTTCAGGATCACCGCGACGCGAGGATGGAACTCCTCGGTAGCGGCCAGTTGGAAGCTCGATACCTCGACGGCGATAGCGCCACCTTCCGGCACCGACGCGATCGCATCGATCAGCGGCAACCCGATGTTCCCGGCGGCGGCGGTGGTGATGCCTGCCTCCTGAAGGATGCCGGCTAACAGCGTCGTGGTGGTCGTCTTTCCGTTCGTCCCCGTGACTGCGAGGAAGTCGCACTGCGCGAGGCGGTACGCGAGCTCGACCTCGCTGAACCACGTGATCCCCGCATCGTCGAGCGCACGAACGATCGCGGACGACGGTGGGATCCCGGGGCTCACGATGGCGAGATCGAAATCCATCTTCGAAAGGTCGTGGCCACCTGTCTCGACTTCGATACCTGCGGCGCGCAACCGATCGGCCCGATCGACAACAACGGCAGGAGCGGCGGAGTCCGTGACGCGGACGTGGGCACCGAGGTCATGGAGAGCGCGGGCCGCGCTGGCGCCAGACACGCCGAGGCCAACCACGAGAACGCGCGTTCCCGCGAAGTCGCTCACAGTGCTCCGCCTTTGGACAGGAAGTCCGCGTAGAACAACCCGAGTCCGAACGCAACGGAGAGCCCCGACAACACCCAGAAACGCACGATGACCGTGTATTCGGCCCACCCCGCAAGCTCGAAATGGTGATGGACCGGAGCCATCAGGAAGATCCGCTTCCCGGTTTGTTTGAACCATGCGACCTGGAGGATCACCGACAACGTCTCCACGACGTAGAGGCCGCCGAGCAGAACCAGGAGCAACTGCGTGTTCAACAGCACCGCCAGAACGGCCATCGCGCCGCCGAGCATGATCGATCCCGTATCGCCCATGAAGATCTTGGCGGGAGCCGTGTTCCACCAGAGGAATCCGGCGCACGCGCCGAACAGCGCGGACGCAACGAGCGCAAGCTCGAACGGGTCGCTTCCGGTCGCGCTGAGGTCGTAGAAGACCTGGTGACGGAACTGCCAGAACGCGATCACGACGAACGCGCCGAAGACCTGCGCAGCAGAACCAACGGCAAGCCCGTCGAGCCCATCCGTGAGGTTCACCCCGTTGGAAGACGCGGCCATCATCAAGAAGACCCATGCATAGAAGAAAATCCCGAGGTTGACCGCCGTGGAACGGAACAGAGACAAGTCGGTCCCGATATTCACCACCTTCACCGCGATCACCGCGAACACGACCCCGATGATGAGCTGGCCGAGGAACTTCGCACGGCTCTGGAGGCCGAGCGATCGCGACTTACGGATCTTGATCATGTCGTCGATGAAGCCGAGAACCCCGAGCGCGACGATCGTCCCGATCGCGAGCAGGCCGCTGTCCTCCGGCAGCGAGAAACCGCGTCTACCGATGTGCCCAAGCAAGTAACCCAGCACGGCGCCGATCAGGATCACGAGACCACCCATCGTGGGCGTTCCACGTTTCTCGTAATGGGCTTTGGGCCCTTCTTCTCGGATGAGCTGGCCCCATCCCCGGCGCCGGAACATCCTGATCGCGAGAGGGGTGCCCAGCAGCGTGGTGATCAGGCCGACGACTCCGGCCACGAGGATGTTGGTCATCCCGCGACGCTCCATCCGAGCTCGTCGAGCTCTTCAGCCGCGACGACGCGGTCGTCGAATGGCAGCGTGACCGTCGCGAACTGCTGCCCGGTCTCGTGCCCCTTCCCCGCGATGACGACGACGTCCCCGGGGCGCGCGGCGCGCAGTGCTTCGGCGATGGCTTCCCGTCGATCGGGCAGAACGACGTCGGGCCCTTGCACGCGATGAGCGATGACGCC
>JAHWJK010000066.1:0-6637 GCA_019348445.1 Actinomycetota bacterium
GCCGTCGTAATCGCGGTCGTTGTCGTGGTGGTCGTCGCAGGCGGCCGCAACGAAGGCATCCCAGAGCTGAACCGCGGCGGCGAGCCACTGCCGGTGATCTTGGTTCACGGCTACGGCGGCACGCCGTCGTCACTGGCGACGATCGAGCAGCGCCTTCGAGCCGAGGGCCGCGACGTCGTTTCCGTCGCGCTCCCGGACGGCGGTACCGGCGACATCCTGGCCTCCGCGCGCGTCGTCGACGAAGCAGTGCGCGCGACGGGCTCTGATGTGGTGGATGTCATCGGATTCTCGATGGGCGGCGTGGTCGCGCGCGCCTACGTTGCAGAGCTCGGCGGTGCGGCACACACGCGGTACGTGATGACGCTCGCTTCTCCTCACCACGGGACGAAGATCGCAGGATTCGCCGTCATCGCAGATCCGAGTGCCTGCACCGGTGCGTGCGAACAACTCGCGCCCGATTCCGCTTTCTTAGATGACTTGAACGAGCCGGACGAGACTCCGGAAGGTCCGGCGTTCGTAACCGTGTGGACGGACAAAGACGAGACGGTTACGCCGCCGGAGTCCGCGGAGCTCGACGGCGCGCTGAACATCAGGATCCAAGACGTCTGTCCCGACGCGCCGATCGCCCATGGCGAGGTTGCCAGACATCCCCTCGTTCTTGGTCTCATCGTCGAGACACTGTCCGGCAGACTCGCCGACGTGCCTGCGCCAGATCAGTGCGACGCTCTCACCACCCTGGGCGGTGCCGCGTGATCTCGCGGCACCGTCACGTCTCGAGCCGTGGCTTCAGTCGTCGCATGATCGGCGCGCCGATCAGCCACAGCACGATCACCAGCGCCCCGACCGGCACGATCACTCCGGCAGCCAGCACGATGCCCGACAGGATCGCGAGCGTGATCGACTTCGCCGTCGCGACCGCTCGCTCGATCGCCGGCTTCTCGGGAGGTGGAGGAGGCGCCGCGCCGGTCAGAGCCACGTCGATCGTCGAGTACGACGTCGCACCCTCGACGTAACTCTTGTTCTGCTGCAACCTGACGAGATCGTCTTTCGCGTCGGCGATGTCTTGGCGCAGCTCGAAGATTTCGGCGCGGTCGTCGGTCCTATCGAGTCGACGCAGGAGAGAGGCGACTCGTTGCTGCGCCAGTTGAACCTTCGTTCGCGCGGCGAGGAAGTCGTCGCTGAGATCCTGGCCTTCGAGGCGCTGCCTCATCATGCGACCGATGCCGGCCAGATCGTTGACGACGGGTTCGAAGTTCGGTGACGGAACCTTGATCTTCACGGCGCCGTACCCGTAGCCATCGTCGAGATCCACGACGGATGACACGAGGTAGCCGCCGGTCTTCGGATCGGTAGCGAGATCGACGACTTCCTGGGCGGCGGAGCTCAGTTCGTCGCCGGGGACTTCGAGCTCGACCGACGCTTCCTTGACGACCGACGGCCCGCGATCGGTCGCGCCCGAGGCCGACCCGTAGTCGGAGCCGGCTTCAGGAGCGCCGATCGGCTCCTCCATCGACACTCCGGCCTCGTCGCCGTCACCTGCGCACGCCGCGGCGAGCAGCGCCACGATCACTACCGAGAATGCGATCCGCCGAACAGCCATGGTTCCCCCCTTCACTCACAGCAGGTCGAGCCCTGCGTCGTTGAAGGGTGGGCCTACTACACCGATAGTAGAGGCAGCGTAGCACCGACGTCGGGAGATGTGAAGCCCCGGTTTCCGGCCTAGAGACGGCGGAGCGAACTCGTCGCCGGAGGCGCGAGCGTGATGGGGTTGCTGACGGCTTCGATCGCGGTGCCTCGCTGTAGCTGCAGGCGATAGTCACCCGGTCCGTCCGCGCTGAACTCGTAGGTGAACTCGTCACTCGGGACCGGCACCGACCGGTACTCCTCGCCGTTGCGCATGACCAGAAGTGTGCGGACCTGAGGATCGGGGGCACCGCCGAGAACGGTTGCGGTGAAGGCGGCCGTCGACGCGGTGATGCGGTCGCCCATGATCGCCGGTTGTCCTAAGCCTTCTGCCGTCGCCTCGAAACGGAGATCCGGCCCGTCGGGGCTGAACATCTTCACGTAGGCGTGCCCGGCCTCGATCGCCGCTTTTATGCCTCGTTCGGAGAGCTCGGGCGCGTAGACGACGGTGGTTGCTTCACCGATCGGAGACTGCGTCGTGTTGTTGCCGCCGCCGGCGTGGTGTGAATCGCTCGACCCGACCGCGGTGATGCGGAAGCCGCGACTGCGAAGGTCGTCCCACCACTCGATCGCAAGCGGAGTGAACGGGTTCGGTCCCAGCTCGTTGCCTTCGGGCGAACTCGTGCCGCCGGGCCCCGTAGCTATCTCGAACGCGTCGACGAGACTCCACTTCGTTTCTTCGTCCGAGTACTCCCACGAGCATCCCCGGCAGATGTTCCCGAACGTCGGCACGCTCGAGTCGAAGATCGTCGGGTGGTTAACCTGAGTGAAGCCGCCTGCGTCGTGTATCTGTCTGAAGATCCGTCGCGCGGGCTTGGCTTTGCGGATCCGATCGAGCTTCTTTCCTTTCCTCAGCATGTAGATCGGTCCGGTGCGGTAGTCGACGAAGCGAGCGCTCGCGTGGTTGTTGATGTGACCGCGATACGTGATGACCTCGGCGCTCCTGATGATCAGCTTGTTCGGGTAGTCCGGTTGGTAGCGGCCGATCTCTCCCCAGTGTCTGCTCGTCACGTAATCCGACAGCGTGATGAAGTCGAGCCCGGCCCCCTCGTTCGAGAACGCGTAGTCGAACGTCTCTCTCATCGTTGCGTCGTTCGGTCCCGAGTGCTCCGCATGGACATGGAAATCGCCCTTGTACCAACCCGCTTCGTCGATCGCCGGAGTGGCGTCGTACGGCGTCGGCTTCCACCGCGGTTTTCGGTGCGATGCCTTGTTGCTGGTGAAGATCTCGAGTCGCCACGCGACGTCTCCACCGCTGTCGCCCTCCTCCTGGCCGGCGACCGCCGCGACGCCGAGCTCGGCGGCCCACTTTCCTCCCGGTACGCGGCCGGGCAGGAACCCGAGAGTCGCTCCCTTGGGTGACACGAAGACGTCGGGGCGGCTCGAACCTCCCCACCCGCGGAACTCGTCACGGCCGAAGCGCCGGTCGCGCCCGGCGCGCGGTTCGTAGAGGCCGAGGTCGATCGTGTGCCTGACCCTGCTCGACGTGGGGGACTCCGGCTGGTCGTAGCAGAGCCTCACGCGCACCTTCGTTGCCCGCCGTGCGACGCGGAACGGGACCAGGACGTAGGAGCCCTCGATGTCGTCGGTGAACGTCCCCTGGATGACGCGCCTCGGCTTGCCCTCGCCACACGATTCCGGTGGGGCGATGAAGGCGTCGTGCGCGTGCGCAGGCGCCGCGAGAAGAGTGACCAGAAGGAGTGGAACCGCCCGCTTCATCGGTCCATGTTGCCTCACCGGCGGGTTTTAAGTCTGTCCGTGGACGGAGGACGTGGGCCTTCCGACCTAGAACTACCTCCAGATGGGATCCCGCGTCGCAGCCTGCGCTGCTGCCGTGCTCTTTTTGCTTGCCTCGGTGCCTTCGACGGCCGCGCGTCCTTCGACCGGCATCTTTCGCAAAGAGATGAGCGTCACGACCCGAGACGGAGTCACGTTGCCGGCGGTCTTTTTCCGCCCGCGTGTTGTCGAGGGCAAGCTGCCCGTCGTGGCTCTGCCGCATGGCGGAGGCGATCGCGGCGAATGCACCTGGTACATCGACAAAGCGAAGGCTTATGCACGCCGCGGCTACGTGTCGATCATCTATACGGCGCGCGGGCACGGACGTTTCCCCGGGCTTATCCCGCGGCCGTGTCCGAACGACGGTCGCGCGACCGCGCATCCCGACGACATGTTCGATGCGTTCGGGCCGAAGACGCTCGCGGACCTTTACGACGTCATCAACGCGGTCGTTCGCGATCCGGCGTCACATGCGGATCGCAAGACCGTAGGGATCCACGGCTATTCGCAAGGAGGTGCGACGACGAACCTCGGCGGAGCCTGGGAGGACGCCCGCATCCGCGATCTCAAACCCGGTTCGACGCGTGTCGAGATCAACCCGTACGGGATCGATATCGATGCGATAGGTCCCGCTCATACCTTCTACGGGCTTCGCAGGTCCCTCGCACCGAATGGCTGCACGAAGGAGTCGTTCGGTCTCGCGCTGCTCGGTGGTTACTACGGCAGCGGGGCGATCGTCGACCCGTACTTCAGCGGGCGGTGGACCGCCGCACTGGCAAGCGGCGAGCCGGCGGCGCACCGAGAGATCCGTGACGAGATGAAGTTGCGCAGTCCCGAGACCTACAGCGATGAGCTCGAAGACCTGCCCTCTTTCTGGGCGCAAGCATTCGACGACTTGTTGTTCCCGGTCGACGAAGCAGTCAAGGCATTCCGCGACGGCGCTATCGACCGCTTGTGGCTATCGTGGGGAGGTCATGCCGCGCCGGCATCGAACGTCAGCGAACGAGAGGTCGCCGCGCGCGAACGGACGTGGCACCTGTGGTTCGACCGTTTCTTGAAAGGTCGCCGCAACGGGATCGACAAGCGCCCGCGCGTCACGTACTGGTATCACGATCCGGCGAAACCGAAGGTGCAGCACCGAGCTACATCCGAGACGTGGCCCCCACGCGCGGCACGCACCAACTCTTTCTTCCTCGGACCCGCCGATCGGCTGCTCGCGCGTGCGTCGAAGGAGCGTGGGCAGAGAGCACTCGTGAACGCTCCGGGGATGCACAGTCTCTCTGCCGACCCGATCGTGGCAGCGATGCCGCTGGGTTCGAGTCTGCCTCCGGGCGCGCGAACCCCTGCCGAGACCGCGGTCTTCTCGACGCCGCCGCTGAAGGAGCGCACGCTCCTCGCGGGTGCACCATCGCTCGACGTGTTCTGGACGTCGACGGCTCCCGAATTCCAGACGAACGCGCTGCTGTGGGATGTCTATCCCGACGGATCGAGGTGGCTGGTGTCGCGCGGCTGCGCTCGACACGAGGCGACGCCGGGACAGAAGCAGCGCGTCGCACTCGACTTGTTCCATTCGGTGCGTCTGCTCGCACCGGGCCACCGGCTGGAGTTGTGGGTGTCGCCGGTCGACCACCCGACGTTCCTGCCGTCGAAGCACCCGAGCGCGAACGTGGTTCATTTCTCGCGCTCCGAGCGGTCCCGGCTCGAGATCCCATTGCTGCGACCGCCGCACTAAGCGGCTGCCAGGAGTCGAAACCACCGCGGCGAACCATCCGCTCATGAGATTCCGAGGGATCGTCGTCCTTGCCGCGGCCGCAGTTTTGGTTGCCCCGACCGCCCGGGCTGCCGATAGGGAGTGGACCGAGGTCGGACGCACGCCGATACCGCTGAACTATTACCAAGGCATGACGCACGACGAGGCCGGGAATCGCTACTTCACCGGTATCTGGGTCGGGCTCTATCGGACCGATCCGGCGCTCAACGAAACCGGCCGCAACGACGACGTCATCCCGCCCGAGGTCCACGCGCGCGAGGGTTACAACCACGTGGGCGATCTGTCCTACGCCCAGGGCAACCTCTACCTGCCGCTCGAGTGCTACTACCCGCCGCTCGGCAACACGTGCAAGACGGGTGCGATCGGGATCGCCGATCCCGAAACGTTGACGCTCGACTACTACGTAAAGCTCGACCCCGGCGAGATCGCCAAGGCGATGTGGTGCGAAGTCTCGCCGGACGGGACACTCTTGTGGACGCAGTCGGGCAAGGACCTGCTCGCCTACGACATGAACGACCTCACCGCGGCGAATGCGGCGCCCGATGCCGATCCGATCACCGCGACCCGCCGGTTGCGCGATGTCGTTCCACCCGAGGGGATAACCGGCGCCACGTTCATCGACGACAGACTATTCGTCGCCGGACAGGACTCGGCGGGTGGCGTCATCTACTCGATCGATCTGACGACCGGCTCGCGTCACCTCGAGACGCGCGTCTCGTACGTCGGTGAATCGGAAGGTCTCGACGACGACTTCGACCTCGACCCAACCGCCGACGCGCTCATGGGTTCACTGCACTACATGGTCATGCCCTACAACGAAGAGGCGTATCCGACCAACGGAGTGACCAACGGCGTCATCTACCACTTCGAGCGACCCGAGTCGGAAGTGACGTCGCTTACGTTCACCGATCGCAGCACTCACTCGGGCCAGTATTCGGATCCGGCGGTATTCGAAGCCCGGCTGGTCGATTCCGATGGCGACCCGATCGCGAACGAGACCGTCACCTTCTCGATCGATGGTGACTCAGAGGAGCACACGGCATCGACGAACTCCGACGGGATCGCATCGGTTGGGATCGTGTTGACGCAGCCGCCGGGCGAATACACCGTCACGGCGTCTTATCCCGGCGCCGACGGCATCTATTCCGCATCCTCCGCGTCGTCGGATGTCACTATCGAGAAGGAGGACTCCGCCACCACCGTCACGACCGACGGCCGGGGACACAGCCGCACGCTCGAGGCCACCTTGTTCGACGCCGACACCCCGAGCTCCGGCATCGCGGGACGCACGATCGACTTCTACGCCGACGGCGACTTCATCGGATCCGCCACGACCGATGACTCGGGCACCGCACGGATCGAGGTTCCGAGCCGGTACCGCGGCGGTCGCCACACCTTCGAAGCGCG
>JAHWJK010000066.1:6737-9086 GCA_019348445.1 Actinomycetota bacterium
CGGCCTCGCAGCGACGTCGGCGGGACGAGTTCGCCTACGAACTCCCGATGCCACCAGCCGCGACCGCTCCGACGCTCCTGCCGCGACGTGAATCGATACACGTACGAGCGGACGCGCACATAACTCGGCGCGTCGTTGAAGGGGCTGTCACGCAACAGCTTGAGTACGTGGCGGTCGTTCTCGAGCAGCTTGACGAGGAGGTTGTTGAACCACGCACCCGCGTATCCCGTCGAGATCCCGACGAACCACAGCATCCAGTCGAGCCTTAGGTGGTAGGGAGCGATCTGAGGGGGCCGCCTCTTGGGATCGCCCGGCTTCCCCTTGAACCCGTATTCCTTCCACTTCGTGTCCGGCCCGATCACGTCATCGGTCGTGGCTTCGATCACGACCTCGTAGCGCGTCCTCGTGATGCTTCCGAACGCTCCGTAGGTGTTGACGAGATGCAGTGGGTCGAAACTCGCGTTCATCATCTGCGTGCGAGCGAGCATGTTTCGCACCGGCCAATAACTCATGATCGCGACGATGCCCGTGAGCACGAGCACGACAACGACGTGCCAGTCGGGGAGCGGGATCAGATCGCTTCGAGGCTCCAGCGGGAGCAGCATCTCGAACGTAGCGTCGTCGATGGCTGCAAAGCCGAGCACGATCGTCACCGCGTTCAGCCACGAAAAGTTGCCGCTCACGACCAACCAGGTCTGCGTGACGACCACGATCACACCGGCGATCGACGCAACCGGCTGCGGCGCGAACAGCGCGAACGGAACCACGAGCTGCGCGAAGTGATTCGCTGCTACCTCGACCTTGTGCAGTGGTTTCGGCAAGTGGTGGAAGTACCAGCTCAACGGATTCGGCATCGGTTGGGTCTCGTGGTGGTAGTAGAGACACGTAAGGTCCCGCCAGCATGGATCGCCTCGCATCTTGATGAGCCCGGCGCCGAACTCGAGACGGAACAGCACCCACCGCAGAAGGAAGATGACCGGCAGCGGCGTCGCGTAGCCGGGGGGGCCGAGGAAGACGACGAGGAATCCGACCTCGAGAAGCAGTGACTCCCAGCCGAAGCCGTAGAAGGTCTGGCCGACGTTGACGATCGACTCGTAGAACGCCCACAGGACGAGCCACGCGGCGATCCACGCCCACATCGGGACACGATCGAGAAGCCCGACGAGAGCCGCAGCCGAGATCGCGATGCCGATCCACGCGACGACGCGCAGAAGCCGATCGGAGTAACGCCACTGGAAGAGACTCGGCGCTTTCGAGAAGGGGACTCGTTCGACGTAACGGGGGACCGGCGCCAGTCCGTTTTCGCCGAGCAGCGCGGGGAACTGGTTGTGCGCGACGAGAAAAGCGATGAGGTAGATCAGCGCGATGCCGCGCACGACGAGAAGGTGCGCGATCGAGTAGTCAGCGGTGGCCGCCCAGTCCACATCCCTGTCCTACCTCAGCGCCGACAACCGCGTCTCCCGCTAGATTGCGTGCCTGATGACAGATGCCGAGTTCGACAACGACGTACGTCTGACGCTGTACCGCTTCTTCGTGGAGCGCGGTCGTCCACCCGTCGCCGCGGAGATCGCCGAGCTAGTGGACGCGCGCCCCGTCGACGTCGAAGACGCGCTGCGTCGCCTCCACGACAGTCACGTGCTCGTTCTCGCGCCGGGAACTCCCTACGTGTGGATGGCGAATCCTTTGTCGGCGCTCCCGACTCCGTATCGCGTCAAGTCGGGGGATCGCGAGTTCTGGGCGAATTGCATCTGGGATGGTCTCGGAGCTGTAGCGATGCTCGGAGGAACCGGGAGCGTCACTGCGTACTGCGGCGACTGCGGCGAGGCCCTGACGCTCGAAGTGGATAACGGTGCGATCCAGTCGAGCGACTTCCTCGTCCATTACGCGGTCCCCGCCAGGCACTGGTGGGACGACATCGGCTTCAACTGAGCGACGATGCTTCTCTTCCGGTCGGAAGAGCATCTGGATAGGTGGTCCGCCGAACGCGGCATCGCGCGTGGAGCCACGATGACGGTCGAACAACAGTGGCAGCTGGCGCAGCGGTGGTACTCCAACCGACTCGATCCCGAGTGGGCTCGCCGGACACCCGAACAGGCTCAAGAGGTATTCGACAGCTGCGGCCTTACGGAGCCGTTCTGGAAGCTGAGTTGAGCAATTCTCAGAACGGCTCCCTCCGCTTGACGGAATTGATTTACCCCGTACCCTGTTTATGTAGTTGTTAGTGAATAGAGCGCGTGAGCGGTTGGCATTGCCTCCCATGAGCGAGTTCGTTAGTGCAGTAGGGAGGTGTTTGTATGGCAACCGGAACCGTCAAGTGGTTCAACGAAGCCAAAGGTTATGGCTTCATCA
>JAHWJK010000156.1 GCA_019348445.1 Actinomycetota bacterium
GCACCGGGGAGCGTTCCGTGCTGGACCTCGTCCTGCTCGCGGACATCGAGGATCTGGGGCTTCGATCCCGCCTCGATGCGCTCTTTCAGTTCTTCGGGAGTGACCTCACCGTCGATCTGGGCTTTGGCCTGCGCGAGGAGTTCCCGAAAGTTAGCCATATTCCTACCTTACAATAAGTGCAAAGTCCGCCGTTCTGTGCTAACAACCGGCCCCCTGAGGGGGCTATTTGTTAGCAGA
This sequence comes from Actinomycetota bacterium, assembly GCA_019348445.1. Taxonomy (GTDB): domain Bacteria; phylum Actinomycetota; class CADDZG01; order CADDZG01; family WHSQ01; genus JAHWJK01. Next base: position 238 of record JAHWJK010000156.1, read on the forward strand.
AAAGGGTCAACCGGCGAGGGCGGTTTCGACCTCTTTCAAGCTCGGGTTCACCAGCAGCTTGTCTCCCACCGCGACCGTCGGGACGATGCGATAGCCGCCCGAGGCCTCGATGATCCGGTCGCCGAGGTGGCGATGCTGGGGCTCGTCGACGTCGATCTCCTCGTAGGCGATGCCGGCCTCGTCGAACTGCCGCTTGAGGCGGCGGCAGTACCCGCACCACGTGGTGGAATACATCGTCACGGGCTTCATCGGGGACATCTTCTCCTTTGCGCCCGGCGGACCCTCTCTGTTGAAGGAACGAAGCGCCATGGTGAGTGATTCCCCCGCAGCGCCCGGGTCAATCCCCCGGTGAAGGCGGTCGTCTACGGGGGGCCCGGGACCGTGCGGGTGGATGACGTACCCGAACCCAAGATCGACGCTCCCGGCGACGCTGTCGTCAAGGTGTCGCGGACGGCCATCTGTGGTTCGGACCTTCACCTCCTCCATGGAAAGACGCCCGGGATGCGGGACGGCGGAGTCATCGGTCACGAATTCGTCGGCGTCGTGACCGACGGACCCGAGCGCTTCGTGGGGCACCGGGTCCTCGGATCGTTCTTGATCGCGTGCGGATCGTGCGATTTCTGCTCCAGACAGAAGTTCAACTTCTGTAGGAACCGGCGAGCGTTGGGCCTCGGCGCGTTGACCGGCGACCTCGACGGAGCGCAGGCCGAGTACGTGCGGGTTCCCGATGCCGCCGTCAATCTCAAACCGGTTCCGGATGGGCTCGATGACGAGCAAGCGTTGTTCGCCGGTGACATCCTCGCGACCGGTTTCTACGCCGCGCGTATCTGCGAGATCGCCCCCGACGACATCGTGGCGATCTTCGGTGCCGGTCCTGTGGGGCTCTTCACCGCGCTTGCGGCTCGCCGCTTCTCACCCGAACGGATCTTGCTGATCGACCAGGACCCCGAGCGTGTGAGATTCGCACGAGACGTGTACGACTTCGAAGCACTCGACACATCGGAGATGGCTCCCGAAGCAGTGGTCGCCGGCGCGACCGACGGCCGGATGGCAACCGTCGCGGTCGACGCGGTTGGTGCAGTCGGTGTCGTCAAGAGCGCGATGAAAGTCGTCCGCGACGGTAGTCGCATCGCGGTCGTAGGCGTCTACGGCAGTGAACGCTACGAGTTGCCGATGGGAGTCGCATGGGTGCGCGGGATCGACCTTCGCTTCTCGGGGATGGCGAACGTGCAAGCTACGTGGGACGAGGCTCTGGATGCGATCGCGAGCGACGAGCTAGACCCCACGCGCGCGATCACGCACCGGTTGTCGCTCGATGACGCGGTCGCGGGGTACGAGCTGTTCGAGTCGCGCCAGGCGATGAAGGTGGTGCTGCAGCCTTAAGCCGTCTTCTTCGCCTGCTTGTCCTTCTCCGCCACGATGTCCTCGGCAGATTTCGCGCAGCCGGGGCAGAACTTCGATTCGGCCGCAACCTGCGCCCCGCAGAACGGGCACGGTCCCTCGACCGGCTGATCGTCGAAACCCTCTTTCATCCCCTGCTTCAGCTCTTTGACCGACTGCCCGACCGACCGCATCAGTCCCGGGAGCTTCCTGCCGCCGAAGATGAAGACCAGGATCAACAAGACGATGAGCAATTCGGGAGCGCCGATGCCGCTGAACATGCGTTGCCTCCGATCTATCTGAGCGCCGGGGCGATCTCGGTTCCGACGAGGTCCACGTCGTCGAGATCGCTCACCTGGAACGGGAGCGCTCCGAGCGTGAGGATCGCTTCCTCGACCCCCATCTCGGCGAGCTCGCCGAGTCGGTCGGTGACCTCGGCAACCGTCCCGGCGAAAGCCCTCGCGCGGAACTCGTCCCAGGATACTGCCGTGCTCCCGTTAGAGCTGTGGTTTAGGACGCCCGCGGGTGTGCGGTCGGCGAGGCGCTCGAAGCGCCTCCTCGCATCGTTGTCGTCGGTTCCCGCAACGACGTAGACGCCGGTACTTCGCCGCAGCGTCTTCGGGTCGCGTCCTTCCTTCTCGCAGGCGCGGTCGGCCGCCGCGCTCCTGTCCCTGTAGGTGTCGATCGAGCCGAGCCACGAGTAGTTCCAGCCATCGGCAACGCGGGCGGCCGTCCTGAGGAGGAAGTCGCCCTTGCCGCCTATCCAGATCGGGGGCCCGGGGTCCTGACGGGGCCGGGGCCGCACGACCGCGCCCGTGATGTCGTAGTGATCGCCGGTGAACGTCACCTCGTCACCATCGAGGAGCCGCGCCACGATCGTCGCTGCCTCGCGGAGTCTCCTGATGCGCGTCCCTGGATCGTCGTAGTCGATCCCCGCGGCGTCGTATTCGGGCTCGTACCACCCCGCGCCCAGCCCGAG
>JAHWJK010000067.1:0-4506 GCA_019348445.1 Actinomycetota bacterium
GAGCCGGGACTCGGGTCTCCGGAGCGTCGTCTCGCAGGCGCAACGGTCGCGATCGTCGGTATGGGAGGGATCGGACGTGCACTCGCGGCGATGGTTGGCCCTCTGGACATGCGCGTCATCGGCACGAACCGCTCCGGTCGCTCCGTCGACGGCGTGGAGATGCGTCCCGCCTCGGATCTCCCGGCGGTTCTCGGAGAAGCCGATTTCGTCGCGATCTGTGCGGCTCTCACAGAGGAAACGCGCGGTCTCTTCTCGACGAAGGAGTTCCACGCGATGAAATCCGATGCGTGGGTTATCAACGTCGCGCGCGGCGGGCTCGTCGATACGAGCGCGCTCGTGGGCGCCTTGAGTGCCCATGAGATCGCGGGCGCGGCACTCGACGTGACCGATCCCGAACCGCTGCCACCGGATCACGAACTGTGGGGCATGGATAACGTCTTGATCACTCCGCACGTCGCGAACACATGGGACATGGCGCTGCCGGAGCTGCGCGAGCTGGTGTTCCGCAACGTCACGAAGTTCCGTGAGGGCGCTCCGCTCGAAGGTGCGGTCGATCCCGACCTGGGATACTGACGCGATGGAAGAAGCGTCAACCTCGCCACCTCAGCAGCCGCTGCCACCGCCGGCACCGACGCCCGATCGGACGTTCCCGATGCTGTGCCACCTGACTGCCTTTTCCGGGTTCGTCGTTCCGCTCGGGAACATCTGGGGGCCGCTCGTCGTGTGGTTGATCAAGAAGGATGAGAATCCGGACGTCGATGCCCACGGGAAGGAATCGCTGAACTTCCAGATCTCGATCACGATCTACTCGATCGTGTTCTTCATCTTGAGTTTCCTGTTGATCGGGCTTCCGTTCCTGATCGCGGCGGGTGTGTTCTGGTTCATCGTCGTGATCGTTGCTTCCGTGCGAGCCAGTGCCGGAGATTTCTATCGGTACCCGCTGACGATCCGATTCATCAACTGAAACCGGCGCTCGTTGCCGTCGTCGCCGCGGGGTTCTTAGTGCTCGCGGGTTGCCAGGACGAGGAACAGAAGGCAGCGCGCCCGCGTGCGACCCCCACACCTACTTCGTCGCCAGCCGCTCCGCCGAAGACGCCGCGGCTGATCATCGAATCGTCGGGAGCGACGAGGATCCTCCTGGAGACCGCAGTGCGCGACCTGAAGAGGATCGGGTTGTGGCGGGCGCTCACCGACCACCTCTACGAGATAGAGCTCGACTCTCGGCCCGGCAGGGCGAACGTTCCCGAAGACGGTCACCTGGCCGACGCGTACTTCACCGGGATCGTCGACCGACGCGGGGGCGGCCCGGTCTGCGACATCATGTTCTTTCCGTCCGCCGTCGCCGTCGATCTCGTGCGCTGGCGCGAGTACTACGCCGTGGGGAGGATCGCATCCGCCCCACCAACCCGCCGAGCCTTCTACGGGGGGCTTCTCGCTCACGAGCTTGCGCACTGTCGCCGCGGTGCGAGGGGGGAAGCCGTCGCCCGGGCGTGGGAAGAGCGGGCGCTGCGCCGGCTACAGGCGGTGAATATCTAAGTCCTATGGACTTAGGTTATCTGTTGACAGATCCAACAGAACCGCCTACACTAGTCGCACAAGACACCGGCGATTGAGCAAGGAGGTGCGGGTATGCGTCTTGGAACCTTCACCAACGGTCGCTCCGACGTCGACGACCTCTTCGGCAGGTTCTTCGGCTCCACCGAGCAGGCCCCGCTGTGGAGCGCGGGCGGTTACAGCGTTCCGACTGAGGTCTTCCACATGGACGACAGGTTGGTCATCCGGATGGACCTTCCCGGCGTCAGCCCCGACGACGTCGACGTAACGGTCCAGGAGAACACGCTGATCGTGAACGGGAAGCGGTCGTTCCCTCACGATGGCGGCCAGGTTCGTTTCCTGCGGCGCGGGATCTTCTACGGCGACTTCACGCAGCGCGTGATGCTCGGCAAAGGCCTTGACGTCGAGCGGATCTCGGCGAACTACGACAACGGCGTTCTCGAGCTGTCGATCGCCTACAGCGAAGAGGTTCAACCGAAGAAGATCGAGATCGACTTCAGCGGAAGCCAGAAGAGCCTGAACGCGTAGAACGACAGGCGAAGCGATCGGAAGGGACCGGTTCAACCGGTCCCTTCTTTAGTTGGTTGGGCGAACGCAGGATCGGTGATGCCGCGCGTCGCAACCACGACCTGTAACCCTCCGAGTCCGCCGGGATCGGCAAGCGCACCGAGTGCTTGACGCCGCGACAGCGCGTTAAGTGCACGAGCACCGTGTGATGCCGCGACCGCCGCGGAGTATTCGGTGCGGAACCGGTCGTGGAGGGCGTGAAGGCCCAACGACTCGAGCACGCGCCTCTGAGTTATCGGCCCGATCGGTTGCAGCCGGGCGGCGCGGCACGCGTTCTCGACCGCGGTCCAGTTCGCGTGGGTCGTGATGTCTTTCTCGCCGGGATCTTCGAGCACGCGTTCGTCGGTCCCTTTCTTCGAATATGCCAGCAACGACCCGAACGGACGCTGTGCGAGGTCGTCCGCATCGGCTCCGTAATCGACGAAGACCGCGGCCCCCGACGCGAACATCTGTCCTACTCGAGCCACGAACGATTCCGCGGCGAGACCGACCTCGAACCGATGCCCGTCGGGAAGCTCGATCCCGCAGCGCTGCAGGTATCGCTCTAGCTCGGGATTCGACGGTGGCAGATGCACGAACGTAAGCCGGCCGTCTCGGACACCCACACACACCTCCCGAAGCGACCCGTCGTGTTGTTCGACGAGATGTACGGGCAGGTTGTCGATCACTTCGTTAGCGAAGACGCAACCATGCTCTACGGGTCCCACTTCGGTCACGGACGCGCTCCAGTCGACGCGTCCGAATACCTCCAGCCGTTCGCGCTGCCTCTCTCGCAAAGCCGGCGAGCGCTCCACGAGGCGATAGCTGAGCGCGTCGGAGAACGGTGGGGCGACGCTGCTTAGAACCGATGCGGCAAACGCCCCCTCACCCGGGCCGATCTCGATCAGCTCGAATGCGTTCGGCTCGCCGCATGCCGTCCATATCTGCTCGAACGCGTCTGCCCACAGCTCCCCGAACGCAGGATCGAGCTCCGGTGACGTCAGGAAGTGCCCGCGCCACCCGACCCGTGCCGGGCCCGCCGTGTAGTAGCCGTGCTGGGGGTGATAGAGGGCGAACGACATGAACGCCGCGAACGGCATGGGCCCCGACGCGGCGATGCGTCGGACGAGGATCTCTTCTAGAGGGGTCAAGCTCTCCTTTTCGGCGCGGCGGCCGGGACCTGCCGGGCGGCTTCAACTGCTGCTTCGCGCATCTCCTGGTACCACCCACGCTTTTGCTCGTGCGTGTGCACATTTGCCAGTGCCGCGACCGCTATGCGTTCCACTTCCTGATGCCGTGCCTGGTTCGAGTAGATCGAGATGAGGCGGTCGTACGGTCCTGTGGCATCGAACCGATGCCCGACGACTTCCTCGTAGAGCTCGATCGCCTCGTCCGTCCGGCCGAGCTGCTCGAGGTTCTGCGCACGAAGGAAGCTCTTGACGAGGTCCACGTTCTGCATCCGCCAATGCAACCACACGGACCTGGTGGACCTCATACGGCCCCCGCGACGGGATGCCGCCATTTGCGGCAATCTAGTGGGTCCAAGCGATCCTTAAGGAGGAGTTCGATGGCGAACGAGCTTGAGTCCACTGCGACCGCGCTGGTAGCCGAAGGTAAGGGGATCCTCGCCGCGGACGAGAGCTTCCCGACGATCGAGAAACGGTTCAAGAGCATCTCGATCGAGTCGACCGAAGAGAACCGGCGTGCGTATCGCGACATGCTGTTCACGACGCCCGGTCTCGAGGAGTACATCAGCGGAGTCATCCTCTTCGACGAGACGATCCGCCAGGCAACCAGTGACGGCACGGGCTTTGCCGAGGTGTTGTCGTCGAAAGGAATGGTCCCCGGGATCAAGGTCGACGCGGGCGCGAAGGACCTTGCGCTGTTTCCGGGCGAAAAGATCACCGAAGGCCTCGACGGGTTGCGTGGCCGGTGCGAGGAGTACTACTCGATGGGGGCGCGGTTCACCAAATGGCGCGCCGTCATCAATATCGGTGGCGACGTTCCGACCGACTTCTGTATCCACGCGAACGGACACGCCCTGGCGCGGTACGCGGCGATCTCCCAGGAACAGGGGCTCGTACCGATCGTGGAGCCTGAGGTGATGATGGACGGCGACCACTCGATCGATAGGTGTGCCGAGGCCACGACCGCGACGCTTCGTGCGCTGTTCCAACAGCTCGAGCTTCACCGCGTCTCCCTCCCGGGCCTCTTGCTGAAGACGAACATGGTGCTGTCCGGTAAGGACGCAGCCGAACGTGCCGGCGTCGAAGAGGTCGCGCGTCGGACGGTGGAGGTCCTCACCGAAACGGTCCCGGCCGACGTTCCCGGCATCGTGTTCCTGTCGGGAGGCCAGAGCGACGAAGAGGCGACCGCGCACCTGAACGAGATGAACAAGCTCGGAGA
>JAHWJK010000067.1:4606-8859 GCA_019348445.1 Actinomycetota bacterium
CATGGGAGCTGAGCTTCAGCTACGGGCGCGCGTTGCAGGCTCCGTCGCTCAATGCATGGAAAGGCGAACGGGCGAACGTTGAGGCGGGTCAGAAGGCGCTCTACCACCGAGCCAAGATGAACGGGCTTGCACGCGCGGGTAGCTACACCCGCGACATGGAGAACGAGGCCGCGTAGCGACCGTACGTAGTTCTCGGACCCGGCGCGGCGTTGCCGCGCTTGTGGTGGTGGTCGCGCTCGGCGGCACGAACGGTGCGCGAGCGCGTCCGGAGGCCGACGATCGCGCGGCGATCCAGGCGGTGCTCGACGCGCGGGCAGCGGCGATCGCGGAGCGAGATCGGGCCGCTTTCCTTCGCACGCTGGCGCCCGATTCCCGAGCGTTCGTCGCACGCCAAACCGCGCTCTTCGAGCGACTCGCGACTGTCCCGCTAGCGTCTTATCGCCTCGTCGCAGTGTGGGATCGCTACGGCGACCTCGCCCGCGGATCCGATCGTGCGAGATACGACGCCGCGGACGCGGTTTCGATCCCCCTGACGGAGGAGCGGTATCGGATCCGAGGGGTCGATCGCGACGAAGCCGTTGAGGACATCTACTTCACGTTCGTCCGGCGTGACGGCGAGTGGCTGATCGCCGAGGACACCGATCTAGACGACCTCACGCTTTACTCCGGGCGTCACCTGTGGGACTTCGGCCCCGTCGAACGAGACCGCAGCCGCGATCTCCTGCAGTTCTCGCACCCGTGCACCGAGGGCAGGTCGTGTGCCGCGACGGCGCACGACTACCTTGCGCTGGCAGACCGGGCTCTACAGCGCGTCGAGGCTTACTGGACCGCGCCGTGGGACCGCGACATGATCCTGTTGATCCCGGACGACCAGGCCGAACTTCGTCGTCTGATCCAAGCGACGTTCCCCCTAGAGGACTTCGTCGCGTTCGCGTATTCGAGCGTCGATGTCTCGGACTCGATCCGATACACGGGCCATCGGATCATCCTCAATCCCGAGGCGTTCGCCGACCGGAGTGACGAGACGGTCATCCTCGTCCTCGCGCACGAGATGCTCCACGTTGCGTCGCGCTATTCCGCAGGCCCGTTCGTCCCGTTCTTCGTCGACGAGGGCATCGCGGACTATGTCGGAAGCGCGGCCGACCCCAGCGCGCTGCGGTTCTTCGCGAACGACGTCGCGGCCGGACGGTTCGATGGTCGGTTGCCGGAGGACTATCAGTTCACGGTCGGGACGGGCGCGGAGATCTATCGGAGCTACCAGAAATCGCAGTCTGCGGTCCGGTTCTTCATCGACCGGTGGGGGCTGCCCGCGTTCATCCGGTTCTACCGGTCGCTCGGATCGAAGAAGGTCGTCGCGGGAACCGCGGAGTACCACCTATCTCGATCGTTGAAGAAAGCGACCGGCCTCGACCTCGAGGCGTTCGAGAAAGCATGGGCGGATAGCATCTCCTGATGCCAGTTGCAGTCAGCGCAGACGGCGCGAAGGACGGTTTTGCGCTCGCGAAGGAAGCGTCCGCGAGCGGCCCGGTCGCGCTCCTCGTCGACGGGAAGCAGCGGGATCTTGCGTTCGTACCGGCGGCAGGTTCGCAGGTGGAGGTCGTCACGCAGGACGAGGACCTCGGTCGTGAGGTCATGCGGCATTCGACGGCGCACGTCCTCGCCCAGGCCGTCCTCCGGCTGTATCCGAACGCGAAGTATTCGATCGGGCCCCCGATCCAGGACGGCTTCTACTACGACTTCGACGTCGACAAGCCGTTCACGCCCGAGGATCTCGAGCGCATCGAAGCGGAGATGCGAAACATCGTCAAAGAGAATCAGCGTTTCGAACGGGCCGAGATCGACCGCGACGAGGGCCTCCGTCTCTTCGCCGAGCAGCCTTACAAGGTAGAGATCATCGAAGGTGTCGACGCGGGCGATCCGACCCAGGAGGAAGCCGCGGAGGGGACGGTCATCTCCGTCTACCGCAACACCGCGAACGGCGACGAGCGATTCATCGATCTGTGCCGCGGCCCTCACGTACCGGGAACCGGTCGCATCAAGGCGTTCAAGTTGCTGCGGAGCGCGGGCGCGTACTGGCGCGGAGACGAGACGAAGCCGATGTTGCAGCGGATCTACGGCACTGCATGGGAATCCAAGCAAGCGCTCGAGGAGTACCTGCATCGTCTCGAAGAAGCTGAGAAGCGCGATCACCGCAAGCTCGGCCGCGACCTGGAACTGTTCTTCTGGGCGAACGAAGTCGGGCCGGGTCTCCCGCTGTGGCAGCCCAAAGGGGGAGTGATCCGCAAGGAGCTCGAGGACCTGATCCGTCAGATGGTGCTCGATCACGGTTACGAGCCCGTCTATACGCCGCACATCGGCAAGTCGACGCTATGGGAGACGAGCGGACACCTCGGTTACTTCAGGGAGAACATGTTCCCCGCGATGGAGGCCGAAGAAGGTGACTACTTCGTCAAGCCGATGAACTGCCCGTTCCATATCTTGATCTTCCGCAACAAGACGAGGAGCTATCGCGAGATGCCGGTCAGGCTCGCCGAGCTAGGAAACGTCTATCGCCACGAGCGGAGCGGCGTCCTTCACGGGTTGCTTCGGTCGCGCTCGATCACCCAGGACGACTCGCACATCTTCTGCAGGCCCGACCAGGTCGTGGATGAGCTGGTCGCCTGCGTCGATTTCTTCCGCACGCTGTACGAGAACTTCGGGCTCGGTCCCGACCGCATCGATTTCTCGACCAAGCCCGAGAAAGCGGTCGGATCGGATGAGTTATGGGACCTCGCCGAAGACGGCATCCGCGATGCGCTGACCCGAGCGAACCTCGACTACGTCATGGCCGAGGGCGAAGGCGCGTTCTACGGGCCGAAGATCGATATCCACGTCCGCGATGCGATCGGCCGCATGTGGCAGATGTGCACGATCCAGGTCGACCTGAACTTGCCGGAGCGATTCGGCCTCGAGTACGTCGATGAAGGCGGTGAGCGCCAACAGCCGGTCATGATCCACCGCGCGCTGTACGGCTCGCTGGAGCGATTCATGGGCGTCATCACAGAACACTTCGCCGGCGCGTTCCCGACGTGGCTCGCTCCGGTACAGGCAGCGCTGATCCCGATCGCCGATCGCCACGTCGCGTATGCACAGGATGTCGCGCAACGGTTCAGTCAGGTCAACGTTCGGGTCGAGGTCGACGATTCAGACAACACGATGGGGGCCAAGATCCGCAACCATCAGTTGCAGAAGGTGCCCTACATGCTGATCGTCGGCGACAACGAACAGGACAGCAAGACGCTTTCCGTTCGGTCCCGAGCGGGTGACGAACGACGCGACGTCGGAGTAGACGCCTTCATCGAAGAGATCACGGCCGAGATCGCGCAGCGCCGCGTCTAGTTGATCGGTGGATCGGCTGTGGTCGCCGTGGCGGATGGAGTACATGGGCGTCGCGGGCAAGGGTGACGGCTGCATCTTCTGCGACCACCTCGCGGAAGACGACGACGTCGCGGCGAACATCTTGTATCGCGGCGAAACGTGCTTCGTGATCCTGAACGCGTTCCCCTACAACACCGGGCACCTGATGGTGGCCCCATTGCGACACGTCGCGGACGTGAGGGATCTGAACGACGACGAAAGCCGAGAGCTCTTCGACCTAACCCGGCGGTCGGTCGAGGTCATCCGCGTCGCGATGCAGCCCGACGGTTTCAACACCGGGATGAACCTCGGCAGCGCCGGCGGAGCGGGGGTCCCCGGCCACCTCCACATGCACGTCGTCCCGCGCTGGCAGGGAGACACGAACTTCATGTCGGTGGTCGCTGACACGAAGGTGCTTCCCGAGATGCTCGCCGACACCGCGGCGAAGCTGCGCCCGGGCTTCGCCGCGTTCTAGGCGCGCGTACTCGCTGTATGCGCGAGTAGATGCGAGAAGAGAGTTAGGCCTTGGCTTCTTCCTTCTCGGCCTTCGCGGCGTCGAGCACCTTCTGGGCCACGTCGTGCGGGACCTCTTGATAGTGCGAGAACGACCACGAGAAGGTTCCCTTGCCGCCCGTCATCGAACGAAGGTCGATCGCGTAATGGGTGATCTCTGCGAACGGCACCTTTGCTTTGACGATCTGCCGACCGCCGCCGATCGTGTCGATGCCCTCGGGGATCCCGCGGCGCTTCTGTAGGTCGCCCATGATGTCTCCGGTGAACTCCTCCGGAACCATGACTTCGACCGACCAGATCGGCTCGAGGAGAGTGACTCCCGCTTTCTCCACCGCGTCCTTCAT
>JAHWJK010000068.1 GCA_019348445.1 Actinomycetota bacterium
GGACGAGTTCATCGGGCCGAAATCCTGAGTTTTCTCTAAGACGGCGGTTATCGGCTGCTCCGCGTTAGCCTGATGGTTATGGGGAAAATCGGACGTATCGGCTTTCTGCGCGCCTGCGCTGTGGCCGTCGTCGCCGTAATGGTGGCGGCTACCCCCGCGGTCGCGACGCCAAAGGTCGGCAAGTACGGCCGCGCTATCGACCCGATCCCCGGCTACGACGGCGCGAGCAAGTGCGACCCCGACCCCGAGCCCGGCGTCGTCGCCTTCCAGCAGATGGTTCTGCGCGCGTATCCCGGCACCGGCGCCGGAAGCATCAGCCGGCCCTGCTCTGGATCGGCCACCAGCGAGCACCATGAAGGACGCGCGTGGGACTGGGGTGTTAACGCCGGGATCCGGTCGCAGAAGCGCAAAGCCGACGAGCTGATCGCGTGGTTGATCAAGAGAGACCAATGGGGGAACGCGCGCGCGATGGCGCGGCGCACCGGCGTCATGTACCTCATCTGGAACCGCCGCATCTGGTTCCCGTGGAGCGGCTGGGAGGTCTACTGCGAACAGAAGAAACGCGGTTGCGTAGACCCCGACGACGGCAGTCTGCGATCTCCGCACACCGACCACGTCCATTTCAGCTTCACCTGGAAGGGCGCGCTCAAGAAGACGACCTTCTGGAAGCGGTCACGGTCGTACATCGCAGCGATAGAGCCCGAGCGCACGAGCACCGGTTACTGGCTGCTGGGTCGTAATGGGAGCGTGTTCGCGGAAGACGCGGGGTATTACGGCTCGACAGAACACCGATTCTCGAAGAGCCCCTACATCGCCCTCGCGTCGCTGCCGGGTTCGAACGGCTACTGGATGCTCACCGCGAACGGGCGCGTGACGGCCATGGGGGGCGCGCGCCGGCATGGAGGCATCACCGACAAGAAGAGACGCGCCGTCGACATCGAAGCAACGCCGACGGGATCGGGATACTGGATCGTGACGCGCAACGGCCGCGTCTATCCGTTCGGTAGCGCCGACCAGTTCGGTGACGCGCGCAAGCGCGACACGGAGATCATCGGCATGACCGTGACTTCGTCCGGCCGCGGTTACTGGCTCCTGACGGCTGAGGGCAACGTTCTCGCCTATGGGGACGCGAGGGATCACGGGCAGCTCGAAGGCGACGCGGTCCCCGTCGACATCGCGGCTACGCCTAGTGGACGCGGCTATTGGGTCGTGACGGACACGGGCCGCGTGCGGGCGTTCGGCGACGCGAGACGCTTCGGCGACCTCTCCGACAAAACGCTCCGGACGCCGATCAGCGGGATCGCTCCGACGCCGAGCGGACGCGGCTACCGGTTGGTGACGAAGCTGGGACGAGTCTTCAACTTCGGAGACGCCACTTAGAGATTCCTGGTTTCGCGCTCTCGATTCGGGGGAACAACCCAAGCACCAATCGTTGGGATAACGGAGAGAGCGCCCATGGACCGGTCTGATTCTCCCGACGTCCTGATCCTTCAGGATGGAGACGAGGTGCTGTGTCTCGTCCCCTTCGAACTCGACTCGGACCTGCTCGGCTACGACGACTCTTCTTTCTAGGCGCGTCCGCCGAAGGGGCCCCCGGTTAGGTTTGGCCCATGACCGAGCGCGAGCAGTGGCGGTTCCAGTGGCCGGACGGCACGTGGATCCGGTGGAACCCTCAAACGCAGTCGTGGGAGAAGGAGGACCAGGGTGCGTCCAGGTCGATTGCTGCTGCGCCGGTCTCGCCGCCGCGCTCTTCGCCCGGCGCCCCAGCACCCGAGAGGCCGCCTGCGTCATCGGGAGCCGGGTGGCAACCGGTTGCTAACCGCGACGCGATCGCTCCTCCACCGGCAGCCGAAGAACCCGCCGCGCCGGCTCAGGCGGCCGATGTGGCAGAAGAGCCTCCGCGCCCGCAAGAAACGACATCTCGCGAGGCAGACACGGCCGTCGCTGCGCCACCTCGGTCTCCGCGGCCGTCGGCACGTGACGTCCTTCCACCTCAACGAGAGCCCGAACGACCCGGAGGTTCGCTGTGGCCGACGGTCGTTGCCGGCGCGGTCGTCGGCGTAGGCGTCGGCCTGTTGCTCTCTGCCGTGATCCGGTAGAGACTCGCACCCCGTCGACGGCAAGGAGGCGCACGATCACTCGGACGAACTTCGGACGAAGAGAGATGCTCGCTCTCGCGGCCGCGTTCGCGCTGCTGCTACTCCTCCTCCAAGCGCTGCATGTGTCGGACGAAGCGATCGCGCAAGCGTCGAAGGACAAGAAAAGAGACGACATCGGTTCGCTCGTCGCATCGGGAGACTCGGTCGAGGGCAAGACGACGGGCAAGGGCAAAGCGTCCCAAGGACCCGCGGCGATGCCGCAGACCGGTACTGGCGTAGAAGCCCCGCTCCAGCTTGGGATGGTTCTGCTCCTCGACGGTGCTCTGGCTTTCCTCGTCGCATCCCGCCGGTACCCGCGTCCGCATCCGCCGACCTGAGCTAGACATCGATGGAACGCGCGGGCGTCTTCGGTCTAGTCGCGCTCGTCGTCGCGGCGCTCACGTTTGTCGTCGTGAATGGAGACGAGCGATCCGGCGAGACTCTCAACGGTAACGACGTGGAGATTCGCTCTCCAGAAGAACCTGCCGGGTCGCCTTCGGTCGAAGAATCCCCGACGCAAGATGTGGCTGAAGTTCCACCCGGTTTCGAGCCGTATCGCAACCGCGCCGGCTATTCGTTCGCGTATCCGGAGGCGTGGAATCTCGACCAGCGCGGCACCGCGGTCGAGATCCTGGCCCCCGATGCCTCGGTCGCGATGAGCTTCGGCGTCGCGCCGAGCGGTGACGTCCGGACCGGGATGGGAAAGTTGCTCGACGCGCTCGAGGACCGGTACGACGTCCAGGAGGTGCGCGGTCCTAGTCCTGCAACGGTCGGCACGACCGACGGTGTCTCAGTGATGGGCGAGGCCATCAATGACGACAACGTTCGCATCGACTTCACCGCGTTCGTGGTCGACGGTGGGTCGGGTAACTATGCGATCACGGTCTTCGCCGCGGCTACGGTCGACGCTCGAGAGATCCGAACGGTTCTCGATTCGTTCACGACGTTGTAGCCCGGCCACCACCGACCAGCCCCAACGGCGAGAGAGACATGATGAAACGGTTAGGCGTCATCCTCGTCGTACTACTGGCGTTGCTCGTCGTTGCCGACTACCTGGTCCGTGCCGCCGCCGAGAACGCGGTAGCGAACTTGATCGACAAACGCGTTGCTCTGCAGGGAGAGACGGACGTCGATCTCGGGAGCTTCCCCTTCTTGCTCTCGATGGTTCGAGGCGATTTCGACGAGGTGACTATCGACCTCGCGTCGGCTTCGGAGGGGCGTTTGGTCGTAGAAGACATCCATCTGACGCTGGACGATGTGGAAGTCGAACCGTTCGAGCTTGTGGCAGGCCGAGGCAATCTCCGCGCTCGATCGCTTCGAGGGCGGGGAGTGATATCCGAGGCAACCCTCGACGACACGATCTCCGCCACGGATCCCGACCTCGACGTCGCGATCGCGAAAGGAAAGATCGCGGTGTCACGCGGGGCCGTGACGGTCCCCGCTACCGCCGTCGTTGCCGTGAACAGATTGCTGCTCTCGGCCGGGGGGGCGATCGGTCCCGTCGAGATCCCGCTTCCCGCTCTGTTACCCGACGTGCGCTTCTCGTCGTTGCGCGCGGAGCGCGGCCGACTGGTGCTCGGTGTCACCGCATCGCACGTGACGATCCGGCCCTAGAGCTTGAAATCACCCGAGGTCGGCTCGGAGGCAGATGTCTCCGACGATGCCGCGTCGGTGTGCGTGACGGGCGACTCAGGCGTTGAAGTGGCGGCCGGCGACGCGCTCGCAGAGGGCTGGGCCAATCCTGCGATCTGCGCTTCGATCCCTCTCATCTCTTCGACGATCCCATCGATCCCGCCCGCGGGTGCGCCGTTGGCACGCTCGTTGTAGACGGCGTAGCCGAGTTGCTTCGCTAGGCCATCCAGTTTGCTCTGAAGCTGGGTTTGCTCGATCTTCGCTTGGGCCTGCGAGGTGGCGACCTTTGCCTGACTCGCGGCGTCTTGCGCAGCCGATTTGACCTTGTCCATGAACCCCACGTGCAACCTCCTTATCTCGACCCGAGGTCCCCGACCATAGTCCTCGTCGGCGGAAGCCGACCAGAGGTTTTCCTCGCGATCCCCCTACCGGGGACGGTCGTGCGTCGATAGCGTCGGTCGCAACGAGAAGAGGAGGACGCTGTGATCAAGAACGAGATCAAGGGCACGGTCAACCAGATGGTGGTCTGCCAGGTCGATCCTGGGCAGACGGTTTACTGCGAGGCCGGCAAGTTCTTGTGGAAGACCGCGAACGTCGGGCTCGAAACGCGCTTCACGACGCCCGGCCAAGAAGAAGCGAACGAAGGCAAGGGGTTGTTCCAGAAGGCACTGTCGACCGCCGTCGAGGTCGGAAAGCGCCAGCTCGCGGGAGAGTCGGCTGCGTTCCAGTACTTCACTCCGCAGGGCGGATCTGGTCTCGTCGCTTTTGCCGGGACGTTGCCCGGTGAGATGCGCGAGATCGTAATGGACGGGACGAAGGTGTGGACTGCCGAGAAGGACGCGTTCGTCGCCGCCGAGTCGACGGTCCATTTCGACATCCAGCTCGCAGGCTTCACCGCGGGACGCAAGGGTGGTGAGGGTTTCGTGCTCGAGAAGTTCACCGGCACGGGATCGTTGTTCGTCGCCGGCGCGGGCAACTTCATCGACCTCAATCCGGCCGATTACGGCGGCAAGATCCAGGTAGATACGGGCTGTGCGGTGGCATGGGACGACGGAATCACCTACACCGTCGAACGCATCGGAAAGCTGGACGCGCAGGGGATGAAGACGGCGTTCTTCGGAGGCGAGAGCTTCTCCTTAGCGACGTTCGAAGGCAACGGACAGGTGATCCTGCAATCCGTTTCCATGGTGGCGCTCGCCCGGACGTTGATGCACGCAGCCGGTCAGTCTTCGACGGAGGGGACTGCTGGGTCGATCAAGGGTTTGCTCGGCGGGAGCACCGACTGAGCCACCCGCCGCGAGTCGCGGTGTCGGGAGCGAAGCCGCTCGATGATCCTGGCGTGGGTGGGGATCGTTTGTCTCGTCGCGGCCGCCGTCGTCGGCGTCCGCTGGTTCGTCGATCGCGTCGATTCCCTCGGACGCAGGAAGCCCTTTCCCTGGTTCGGGGTTGGGGTCTTCGTCGCGATCGCGCTCGGCGCTCTGGTTCCGTTCTTCCTACGTCTTCGTCTCGAGGAGCAACTCGCGAGCGCTGCATCCGAGGTAGTGGGTGCGCCGGTCGAGGTGCATTGTCAAGCGTTCGGTGAGGCGTTCGTCGACGTGGGACAGGAGCTCGGGTACGTCAGGTTCGGTCCCGATGGAGTCCCTGAGCGAAAAACACTCATCAAGAGGCAGCAATGCCGTGACCTCGCGAGCTACGTCCGCAACCCGGATGAGATCACGCGTGAACATGTGGTGGCGGTTCACACGCTGACACACGAGGCGATCCATATGAGTGGCGTGAGCAACGAGGCCGAGACGGAATGCCTCGCGGTCCAGCACAACGAGCAGATGGCGCGGCTCCTCGGCGCGTCACCGGAAGACGCTCGCCGACTGGCGGTCTATTACTGGGAGCAGGTCTATCCGCGGATGCCGGAGTCGTACCGTTCCGACGACTGTCCCGGAGTAGCTAGATAGCTCCTTGGTCGTCGGGCTCCATGTACGGGTACCGGTAGTCCGTCGGCGGTGCGAACGTTTCCTTGATCGTGCGCGGGCTCACCCACCGGATCAGGTTCCACATCGATCCGGCCTTGTCATTCGTTCCCGAACGACGACCGCCGCCGAATGGTTGCTGCCCAACGACGGCTCCGGTCGGCTTGTCGTTGACGTAGAAGTTGCCGGCGGCGAACCGAAGACGCTCCTTGGCGGCCACGATCGCATCCTCGTCTCGGCCGAATACCGCGCCGGTCAGTCCATACGGACTCGTCGAGTCGACGAGGTCCAGAGTGTTCTCGTAGTCGGTGTCGTCGTAGACGAACGTCGTAACTATCGGGCCGAACAGCTCTTCTCGCATCAACCGCGCCTTCGGGTCCTCCGTCTTCAAGATCGTCGGGCTGACGAAGTACCCCTCGCTGTCGTCGGCCTTCCCACCGACGATGATTTCCAGATCCGAGTCCGACTTCGCCTCCTCGAGCGCGTCTGCATGTTTCGTGAAGGCGCGCTCATCGATGACGGCCCCCATGAAGTTCGAGAAGTCCGCGACGTCGCCCATCTTGATCTCGGGCACCTCGTCGGCGAGGCGTTCACGTACCGATTCCCAGAGGGAGCGCGGCAGATACACGCGGGACGCTGCAGAACATTTCTGCCCCTGGTACTCGAACGCGCCGCGCACGATCGCGGTTGCCACTGCATCCGGATCGGCAGACGGGTGCGCAACGATGAAGTCCTTGCCTCCCGTTTCGCCGACGAAGCGCGGGTACCAGCGGTAGTTGGAGATGTTCTCCCCGAGCTTGCGCCACATCCAGTCGAACGTCGGCGTGGAGCCGGTGAAATGCACCCCTGCCAGTTCTGGATGGTCGAGTGCTGCCTCGCCGATCTCCGGCCCGGGCCCGTGAACCATGTTGATCACACCCGGCGGGATCCCCGCCTCGACCAACAACTCCATCAAGTAGTGCGCCGAGTGGGCCTGAGTCAGCGACGGCTTCCACACGACCGTGTTGCCCATCAGCGCGGGAGCCGTAGGGAGGTTCCCCGCGATCGAGGTGAAGTTGAACGGGCTGACCGCGAAGACGAAACCTTCGAGCGGCCGGTAGTCGAGCTGGTTCCACATGCCGGGAGGCGACATCGGTTGCTCTTCGTAGATCTTCCCGGCGAAATACACGTTGTAGCGCCAGAAGTCGATCAACTCGCATGCCGCATCGATCTCTGCTTGATGGACCGTTTTGGACTGGCCGAGCATGGTCGATGCATTCAGTGTGTCGCGCCACGGCCCGGCCAATAGCTCTGCGGCGCGCAAGAAGATCGCCGCTCTCTCGGCCCACGCGAGGGACGCCCATTCCCAGTGCGCTGCCTGTGCAGCCTCTACCGCGTCGCCGAAATGGTCGGCGGTGCTCTGATGAACGTCCCCCAGCACGTGTTTCTTGTCGTGGGGCATGACCAGTTCGTAGATGTCGCCCGACGTGACGCGTTTGCCTCCGATGACCATCGGGATGTCGACCCGTTCCTGGGACATCTGTTCGAGGCGCCGTCTGATCGACTCTCGCTCCGGCGAACCCGGCGGGTAGTTCTTGACGGGCTCGTTGTGGGGCTCGGGGGGTCGAAGGATAGATGTCGGACCGGTCATGGCCACCTCACTACGTTGTGATCGCTGGTGTCCAAAATTAGCCGACGGCGGTCCTAGTGGTGTTCGGCGCGACTCGTCAGATACGCACCCACAAGAACGAGCGCCGTCCCGAACAGCGACACGAGGGCGATCGACTCATCGCGGAAGATCGTCCCTAGAACGATGGCGACGACCGGGATGAAGTAGATCGTCACCGATCCCCGCGACGGGCCGACACGTCCCGCCAGCACCGTCATCCAGACGAATGCGAGGCCGGTCCCCAGGCACCCGAGCGGAACGATGGCTACGACGCTCGACCACGCGAACGTCGAATCGGTTGCTGCGATCGCTGCGGGAACGACCGTTAGGAGTAATGCAACCGCCTGGACGCGGAGCAGGATCGGTAGGGAGCCGTACTTGCGTTGTAACGGGACGACGACGTTCAAAGCGACTCCGTAGCAAACCGTCGCGAGCAGGACCAGCAACACACCCGTAGCCGTAGATCGAGCGCCCTGCACCGCGGGCCAGCTCACGGCCACTACGCCGGCGAAGCCGATGATCAGGCCGACCGCTTGAGAGACGCCCGGAAGCTTCCGCGAGATCAGCGTTGCCACGAGCGCGGCGAACAACGGGACGGCTCCGTTGATCATGCCGGCCAGCGATGAGTCGATCCATTGCTGCGCGATCGGGAACAGCAAGAAGGGGATCGCCATCCATAGGAGTCCTACGACGATGATGGCGCCCCAGTCCGATCGGACGACCGGCTCGCGTGCTCGACGCACCCATACGACGGTCATCGCTCCGAACAGGATGCGAAGGAACGCGATGAGCGCGGGTTGGAAATTCTCCAGCGCAACCT
Source organism: Actinomycetota bacterium (assembly GCA_019348445.1). Classification (GTDB taxonomy): domain Bacteria; phylum Actinomycetota; class CADDZG01; order CADDZG01; family WHSQ01; genus JAHWJK01. Next base: position 8,206 of record JAHWJK010000068.1, read on the forward strand.
CGATGAAAACGAACGATGATCCCCACGTGAGAGCGATCCCGGCGAGGAGCGCCCAATCGCGCGGTGCGAACGCGGCGGTGAGCGAGGTTGCGGTGGGAGAGGGCGTGAGCGTTGCTTGGCTCATCAGTTCATCCCCGGGTCGTAAGGCATCGTTGCCATCAGCGCGTACTCGCCGCCCATCCCTCGGAGCGCCTGTCGCCACATGTCCTCGGGATCTCCGAAGACGAGATCCGCGGTGGGCTCCGTGATGACCCACGAACCTTCTTGGATCTCGCCTTCGAGCTGGCCCGGCCCCCATCCGGAGTAGCCGGCGAAGACGCGAGCGCGTTTGACCGCCATCGGAGCGGCCGCTTCGAGATTGAGAAGTCCTACGGTGCCGAATATGAGCTTCGCCGCGTGTTCCGGGGCGACGAACTCAGCGATCACCGACAAGAGACTCTGCTGAACCGGTCCGCCGGAGTAGACCGTCACGTCTACGACATCGAGGTGGTCGGCGGACTCATCACGGTCGACGATCATCTGCGTGGGGCGGTTGATCACGTACCCGAGCGCGCCGTCGTCATCGTGATCGGCCATCAGGATCACCGTCTGTCGGAATACATCTCCGAACAGACTCCCGTTCGCAAGCAGAAGCTTGCCGCGCACGCTGTCCA
>JAHWJK010000069.1:0-7316 GCA_019348445.1 Actinomycetota bacterium
GCGCTGTGCTTATATAGCGGCACGTGAGAAAGGAGGTGGTCCCAGATAGATAGTCGTTTTGGACCTCACGAGGTGACCGGCTGCTAAGTGGCCTAGGCACCAAGGATTCTGACCACCTCAGCCTTTAGGCCACTGGGCAGAATCCCATCCGGTTCACCGCCGTCGACTGCCCCGGAATGGTCCTCCGGGCTTCCACAGGAAGAAGTGCGGGAGACGAACAGAACCGACTACAAGACCGGCGCAGGCACACCACCTGCGCCGGTTCTTTTTTATTTCCGTCGAGTGGTGAACTGGGGCATATACGACACCCGTTTCACCACTCGGCGAGTTGGCGCGCGTCAGGAATAGCGGCTGATGTAGCCACGCTGGCGGAACAGCTTCAGCATGCGAACCAGGAAAGTCACGACAATGGCTCCCATGACCACGGAGGTCGCGGCCGCGAGAGCGATGCGATCCCACGGAAGAGTTCCACCATCGATGAGCTGGCGAGCAGCGGCGAATGCGTAAGTCGTCGGGAGGACCGCTGAGACCGGCCGGAGCAGTGCCGGGAGCGCGTCGATCGGGTAGAACACGCCCGACAGTGGCATGACCACGAACAAGATCCCCCACGCGAGTGCCTCGGCCCCCGAGCCGAACCGCAACACCATCGCGATCACGAACAAGGCGATGATCCACCCGACGACGAGCAGGATCGCCGCGATGGGGATCAACCCAACTCCGAGGTCGGTGACGTCGAACGAGTAGAACGCGACGGCCGTCAACGCGACGAGCGCGACACCGGCGACCAGCTTGGCCATACCGAACAGGACCACGCCGGCGACATACTCGATCTCGCGCAGCGGCGTGACCATCAGGTTCAAGAGGTTCCGCGACCACGTCTCTTCGAGCACGCCCGTAGAAAGCGCGATCTGCGCCTGGTACACGACGTGCCAGAGAACGATCCCCGAGAGCAAGTATCCAAGCGCGACCGCACCCGCCCCCGATTGGCTTGCTGCAAATACGCCGATCGAGCCGAACAGAAACACGTCGACGAGAGGCCAGATCGTGATGTCAAAGAGTCGGTGAGGCGTACGCCTGAGTATCACCGCGTGCCTCCACGCGATCGCCTTGATGCGTCGCCAGCTGTGGCGTGCTTCGCTCATGCGGGACGCTCTGTTTCCTGTCTGCGACCACGATCGTCGGGGTCGCGTCCCGCTCCCGCGAGATCCAAGAACACGTCCTCGAGATTTCCCCGACCGAACTGATCCGCGACCGCCGCGGGCGTGTCGTCCGCGATGACTTTTCCGCGCGACAGGAACACCACTCGGTCGCAGAGTCTCTCGATCTCGAGCATGTTGTGGCTCGTGATGAGAAGCGCCATGCCTTCCTCGGAACACAGATCCTGGAGGCCGGTTCGGACCCTCAATGCGATGTCGGGATCGAGCGACGCGGTCGGCTCATCGAGGATCAGGAGGCGAGGCCGGTTGAGCGATGCCTTCACGAGGCCGACGAGGGTGCGCTGGCCGGACGAGAGCTGATCGCCCATCGCGGGCGCGAGGTGTGTGATGCCGAAGCGTTCCAGGCCCGCCTCGATCCGCGGTCGGGGATCATCGACGCCGTACAGCTGCCCGTAGAGATGGAGGAACTCGCGCACCCGCAAACGTTCGGCAAGAGGCATATAGCCGGCGGAGAAACCGACCTGGCGCATCGCGCGACTTCGGCCGGCCGGAAGCCTCTGCCCAACGATCTCGATCGTCCCCGCATCGGGAGCCAGCACGCCTAGCAACATGAAGAGGGTCGTCGTCTTCCCGGCTCCGTTGGGACCGAGGAGCGCTACACGTTCGCCGGCGCGAACCCTTAGGTCGATGCCATCGACGGCCGTCGTGCGCTTATAGGTCTTCTCCAGTCCGCATGCATCGATGATGATGTCGGTCACGCGAGCAGTTTCTCCAATGCTGCCTCGTCGAGCGTCTCGACCCCGAGCTGCAGCGCCTTGTCGTATTTGGATCCCGGATTGTCCCCGACGACTACGTAGTCGGTCTTCTTCGAGACGCTCGAGGCGACCTTGCCGCCGCGGTCTTCGATCGCCCGCTGCGCTTCGCTGCGCGAGAACTTCTCGAGAGAGCCCGTCAGCACGAAGGTCTTCCCTGTCAACGGTCCTTCCTTCGCCTCCGGCGGAGGCACCGGGACGACTCCTCCGTCGCGGAGCTTCTGCAGGATCTCGCGGTTGCGCGGCTCCGCGAAGAACGATGCGATCGCCTGCGCCATGACGGGCCCGATGCCCTCGATGGCTTCGAGATCATCCGTCGACATCTGTTCGAGTTTCTCGAGCGAGCGAACCTCGCGCGCGAGAAGGTGCGCGACCGTGCTGCCCACCATCGGGATCCCCAAAGCCGCAATGACGTTGCCGAGGTCGCGGCTCCGCGACCTATCGATCGCATTCATGAGGTTGTCGATCGACTTGTCCCCGAACCCGTCGAGTTCGGCGAGTTGCTCTCGCGTGAGGAAGTACACGTCCCCGAAATCCTGCAGATATCCCTTGTCGATGAGCGCCACGACCGTCTGGTATCCGAGTCCCTCGATGTCCATCCCGCCCCGTCCGGCGAAGTGGAAGATCTTCTCGACCCGTTGTGAAGGACAGTCGACGTTCACGCATCTCGTGACGGCCTCGCCCTCGTTGCGGACGAGCTCGCTCTTGCACGACGGGCATCTCTTCGGAAACTTCCACGGTTTCGTACCTTTGGGTCGCTTCGTCAACACCGGTCCCACGACCTCCGGGATCACGTCACCGGCGCGCCGGACGATGACCGTGTCTCCCGGCCGCACGTCCTTGCGACCGACCTCGTCCTCGTTGTGGAGCGTCGCCGTCGTGATCGTGACGCCACCAACGAAGACCGGGTCGAGTTGAGCGAACGGAGTGACCGCGCCGGTGCGCCCGGTGTGAACGAAGATGTTCTCGAGCAACGTCGTTCGCTCCTCGGGAGGAAACTTGTACGCGATGGCCCAGCGCGGGGCTTTCGCGGTGTAGCCGAGCTCTTCCTGTTGGGCGATCGGATCGACCTTGATCACCACGCCGTCGATCTCATACGGCACGTCGTGACGATGGTCTTGCCACTGCGTGCAGAAGCCGTATACGGCGTCGAGGTCGTCGACCCGCCGGTTCTCCGGATTCGTGCGCAGACCCCACTCCCTGATCGCTTCGAGCGACTCCCAGTGCGACGAGAAGCGCATGCCTTCCACGTATCCAACGCCGTGACACACCAGCGAAAGCTTGCGTTCCGCCGTGACCTTGGGGTCCTTCTGCCGAAGAGAGCCGGCCGCGCTGTTGCGGGGGTTCGCGAACGCCTTCTGACCGTGCTCTTCTAGCGAACGATTGAGCTTCTCGAAATCGTCCGTACGCATGTAGACCTCACCGCGAACCTCGAGGATGCCCGGTGGCTTACCGCGAAGCTTGATCGGAACGGCCTGGATCGTTCTCAGGTTCGCGGTGATGTCCTCTCCGACGCGGCCGTCTCCACGCGTCGCCCCTTTCACGAACGCGCCATCCTCGTAGATCAGATTCACCGCGACGCCGTCCATCTTCAGTTCCGTGACGAAACCACCCGCCGTCCCGATACCTCGCTCGACGCGCTTCCCCCACGCCTGAAGCTCCTCGAGGCTGAAACAGTTGTCCAAGGACATCATCGGACTGCGATGGTCGACCGGCGCGAACAGATCCGATGGTGGCGCTCCGACGCGCTGGGTCGGCGAATCGGGAGCAACGAGGTCCGGAAAGACCGTCTCTATCTCGATCAACTCCGCCATGAGAGCGTCGTACTCGGCGTCGGCGATCTCGGGGTCGTCGAGCACGTGGTAGCGGTACGCGTGGTAGTCGATCGACTCCCGGAGCTCCTTCAACCGTTTCGTCGCGGCGGCTTTGGTCATCTTCGGCATAGGAACATGACCCTCGTCCGGTCGAACGCCCATTCGTCGTTCTCCTTGCGGAACCGCATCCCGGTCTCGTCACCGAAGCGCTCGATGAATCGCTCCACCTGCGCGAATCGCTCGGCGGGGAACTCCCCCGGAGCCATCCACTTCGACATCGTTTGGGTGATCGTCGTCAGCTTTTCGTCGACCACCTCCATGCCGGCCGTTTGTACCAGCACCCGCAGAGACGACGGTGACCGCGATGCCGCGTGCGAGGGATCTCTGATCGCCTCGAGTTGGTTCATGAACGCCGTTTGCTCGTAGCTCTCCGGCGCCGCCTGATCGACGACCAGTACGCGACCGTCGTCCGCTGCGACCCGGCGCATCTCCTTCAGGAGCGGTAGCGGTTCGTGAACGTGATGCAGCATCTGGGCGCAGCTCACTAGCTCGACCGAGCGACTCCGAAACGGCAGCCGTGTGCCGTCACCCATCACCAAGCTCATGGACGGAAATTCTGCCCGCGCCGTCTGGAGCATCTCCTCGGTGACATCGATCGCTATCAGATGCGACGCGACCTCCGAGAACAGGTCGAGGAAGTTGCCGGTACCCGCGCCGATCTCCATCACCGTGGCGCCGCGTCCGACCCTGGAGAAAGCGACCACGTCCATATGATCGAAACGTCCCTTAGTTCGTTCCGCGAACGTCGCTGCGGACCGCGCGAACTCGCTGCGGATGACCGGACGGTTCTGCGAGTCGGATCTCGGCGTCAAGCCGGAACCGGAGCCGGACGCGTCGCCGCGATGATGCCGCCCCCGAGGAGCTCGTCCGGCTCGGCAGCGCTGTAAAGCCCGACCGACTGTCCCGGAGCAACTGCGAGGACGGCGCGGTCGTAGGCGACCTCGAGACCCGAGTCATCGGTAGCGGCTACGCGACCGGGATGAGCTTCCCCGTGCGCCCGGTGTTGGACCAATACCGGTGTACCCGGTGCAGGCGGCGAGTCCACGAAGCTCGCTTCGGCTACGACGAGACCGCCGACCGCGAGCTCGTGACGGCGGCCCACCGTCACCTCGTTCGCCGAAGCGTCGATCGACGTCACGAAGACGGGTTCGCCGAGTGAGATACCGAGCCCCTTCCTCTGCCCGACCGTGTAGTGACCGATCCCGCGGTGCGTACCGAGCACGCGGCGATCGCGATCGACGATCGGCCCCGGAGTGGACGCCGATGGGATCCGGGTACCCACGTACGCGGCGGTATCTCCGTTACGTACGAAACAGATCTCCTGCGAGTCGGGTTTTGCCGCCGTTCGAAGGCCGAGCTCGGCAGCGATCTTCCTCGTCTCGGTCTTGTTCATCTCGCCGATCGGGAAGCGCACGTGCGCAAGTTCCTCCTGCGAAAGCATCCACAGGACGTAGGACTGATCCTTCGCCGGATCGATGCCGCGCAGCAAGCGGAAGTGACCGTTTTCCGCGCGGACGCGCGCGTAGTGGCCGGTTACGAGCACGTCGGCACCGAGCGCGCGTGCACGCTCGAAGAGGGTGCCGAATTTGATCCACTGATTGCAGCGCACGCACGGATTCGGGGTTCTTCCGCCGGCGTAGTCGTCGTGGAAATTGCGGATCACCGTCGATTCGAACGTCTCCGCGAAATTCAAGCAGTAGAACGGGATGTCCAGCGAGTCCGCGACGCGGCGAGCGTCTTCGGCCGCATAGATGTTGCAGCAACCCGAAGCATTGTTCTCGGCCTCGCCACGCCACAACTTCAGCATCACGCCCGTCACGTCGTAGCCCGCCTCGACCATCAGTGCCGCGGCGACAGACGAATCGACACCACCAGACATGGCGACAACAGCCTTGGGCTTCATCACGCCACCTTCCGAGCCGTCGTCACGACCTCGGGCATCGCGGCGAGCACTGCGTCGACGTCTTCCTGCGTAGAGGGGCGTCCGAGCGAGAAGCGAAGACTCCCCTTGGCAAGCTGTTTCGGCACGCCGATCGCGAGCAGCACGTGAGACGGATCGAGCGCGCCCGATGCACAGGCGGACCCCGAAGAGCACGCGATGCCTCGCTGGTCCAAGAGCAACAGCAGTGTCTCTCCGTCCGTATGCGGGATGCAGACGTTGAGGTTGCCCGGCAAGCGTTGCTCGAGGTCGCCGTTGACGACGAGATCCGGCAGCAGATCCGTGAGTCCCTCGTACAGCCGGTCCCTCAGCCGACGCAGCCGGTCCGCTTTCTCATCGACCTCTTTGGCAACGATCTCTGCAGCAACGCCGAATCCCGCGATGCCGGGGGCGTTGAGGGTTCCAGATCTCAGCCCTCGCTCCTGGCCACCGCCGTGTAGCAGAGCGTCGACCGCCACCTGAGATCGGATGAACAGCGCTCCCACACCCTTAGGCCCACCGATCTTGTGTGCCGCGAACGCAGCAAGATCGACTCCCCACGCGTGCACGTTCACCGGGAGATTCCCGAGCGCCTGTACGGCATCCGTATGAACCAGCGTGCGCGGATTCCTCTCCTTGACGGCGGAAGCGATCGCGGCAATGTCCTGGATCGTGCCGATCTCGTTGTTGACCGTCATCACCGAGACGAGGATCGTGGTCGCACGCACGGCACCGGCGACATCTGCAGGGTTCACCAGCCCGTCCGAGCCAACCGGAACCACGGTGACGTCGACCCCCCGGCGGCCGAGCCACCGCGCGACGTCGAGAACTGCGTGATGCTCGAAGGCGGTCACTACGACGTGGTCCCCATTGCCGCGAAGCTTGTCGACCGCGCCCTTCAGCGCCAGGTTGTCGGCTTCGGTCCCACCACCTGTGAACACGACCTCAGCGGGACTGGCGCCAATCGCGGTAGCGAGACGATCGCGCGCATCCTCGACCGCGGTCCGCGCCGCGCGACCGAATGCATGCACCGAGGATGGGTTGCCGTAGTCCTCGTCGAGGATCGCAACCATGGCGTCGCGGGCCTCGGGTAGGACGGGCGTAGTTGCCGCATGGTCTAAGTAATGCATCGCTCCAGGATACGAGGGCTCAACGAAAAGAAGGGGGCCCGAAGGCCCCCTTCCACTACTAGAACGGACTGTCAGTTTCGACGGCGGCGCAGCGCAAAGATGCCCGCGCCGATAAGGCCGAAGCCCACCATGACGACCGTGCTCAAGGCGGCTCCCGTCAACGGAAGCGCTTTTCCACGAGGAGCACGCTCGGCTGCCGTTTCGTCCCCGGGTTCGGGACCACCATCGATGTCCCCGTCGGTGATAAGCGTCGGTAAGACCTCGTCGGGCGGTGGCGGGTTGTTCGGCGGATTGTTCGGTGGGTTGTTCGGTGGGTTCGGTGGGTTGTTCGGCGGATTGTTCGGCGGCAGAGAGGGCTTGTCGCGGCAACCGGTGTGCGCAGGGTTCCCGGTGCCGCCTTGCGCTCCGACACCCTTGTTCTCGTC
>JAHWJK010000069.1:7416-8707 GCA_019348445.1 Actinomycetota bacterium
CGCTCGTGAATACTTTCAAAAGATCCGCCCCCTTTACCCGCGACGTACGTACAAAAGTACTATGCCACGAATTCCCAGGCGATAAACACCGATTTGTCCCTTCTCAGGGATCGGGCGTCTCAGTGAGGCGTCTCTCGAGCTCGGCGATGTCGTCTTCCAGGGAATCGGCCGCCGCTTGCTTGGACCGCTTGTCGTATTCCCTCATCCGCTTCGGATAGCCGATCACCTTGGCGTCGTAGACCGGGATGGCGAGGCGCTCGCAGAATGCCACCGCATCCTCGGGCTCGCGCACCGGGGCCCGCATGTGCTCGCCGTAACGATCCACGAGCAACAGCGTCGTCGGCGAGGTCGGCGTGCGCGGCTCGATGAATCCTTCGAGTCCCTTGCGGCCGGCCGCGAAGTCCTCCAGCTCCGTAAGAGCCGGATTGCTCTTGCGGGAGAAGAACGCTCTGATCCGGTCACCGAGACCCACGTCGTAGTTCTACCCCCGCGAGCCGAGTTATCCCTTGCGGGATTTCACCTCTTCGATCAACTGCGGAATGATCTTGAGCGCGTCCCCAACGATGCCGAGGTCCGCCATCTGGAAGATCGGGGCCTCTTCGTCCTTATTGATCGCAATGATCTTCTTGGCGCCCTTCATCCCGACGACGTGCTGGGTCGCGCCGCTGATCCCGATGGCGATGTAGACGCTCGGTTTCACGGTCTTGCCGGTCTGCCCGACCTGCAGCGCGTACGGCACCCACCCCGCGTCGACGATCGCCCGAGTGGCTCCAACCGCCGCATTTCCGATCGCATCGGCGAGTTCCTGAACCAGTTTGAAGTTGTCCGGTTCCTGCAGGCCACGGCCCCCAGAGATCACGACCGGAGCCTCCTCGAGCTTCGGTCCCGTCGCCTCCTCTTCGTGTCGCTCGACGCGCTTCGCCTTCTTCAGGTCGTCGGAGACATCGATACTCAGCTGCTCGACGTTCGGGTCACCACCGTCGGCCGCAGGTTCCGCGGCGAATGACTTGGCGCGGAAGATGACGATCTTCGGACTCTGCTCGAGTGCAACATCGACAACCTGCTCACCACCGAAGATCGCGGTCTTGACCAGATCGGCGCTCTCGATATCCATCGCGTTACTCATCAAGGTCGCCGGGATCTTCGCCGAGAGCCGCCCCGCGATGTCGCGGGCGTCGTAGGTCATCGGGAAGCAGATGAGATCGAAGTTCTGCTGCGAGTGCAGTTCGGCGAGCGCGTGTGCCGCGGGTTGCGCTACGTAATCGTCGAACGCCGCGTCCTCCGAGACGTA
>JAHWJK010000011.1:0-14974 GCA_019348445.1 Actinomycetota bacterium
AGGTACGGCAACTCGATCGCGTCGCGGATCTCCTCGATCTGCTCGGCGAGACCACCGATGTCCTCGTACGAGATGTCCGGCACCTCTTCGAGGATGAGCTCCTCGACCTCGGGCTTGGGCAGCTTCTCGAGGACGTGGCCAGACTTCGGTTCCAGCAGGAGGGTGTCGCCGGCGCGGATCTTCTCTTCCTGCAGGGCGGAGCTGAGTTCGACGACCCGCTCTTCATCGGTGCGGCCGATCACGAGAGCTCGTTTGCCGTCCTCGAGGACCTCCTTGAGCACGACGACCTCGCCCTGGATCTCGTAGTCGAACGCCTTGATGACGTTCATCGCCTCGTTGAGCATGACCTGCTGGCCGCGGGCGACGTTCTCGATCTCGACCTCGGGCGACACGTTCACGCGGAGCTTGCGCCCGTTGGCGAACACGTCGGCCGTCGCGTCGTCGAAGGCTTCGAGGAAGACCGCGTAGCTCGACGGCGGCATGCTGAGCTTCTCGACCTCTTCCTTCAGGGTGACGAGTTGCTCCCGCGCCTCCCGCAGAGTGTCGGCGAGTTTCTCGTTGTGGTCGCGGACCCGGTTCAGCTCGGCCGCGGTCTCCGCGAGGCGCTTCTCGAGGAGATGCATCTGACGCGGGGTCGCGTCGAGTTTGCGACGCGTGAGCGCGAGCTCGTCTTCGAGCAGCTTGACCTGGCCCTGTAGCTCGGAAACCTCGCGGTCGTACTCAGCGATGCGACGCTCGAGCTCCCGTTCGGAAATCCCCGACCACCTCCTAGGCGGTAAATCTACTCCCGCACCTCTCTAACGGGAGGGAAATGGGAAAGTTGTAACGCAGCGGTCACACGAGCTAGGCGAGCTTCCGCCCCGTCACGATGAAACCGGTATGCGCCACCATCCGGTGGTCCGGGCGGACCGATTGCCCGTCCACGTTCCACGTGCGCACGAGCCCCTCTAATGTGGTCAGGAACGAAAATCGCGCCGCCCGCATCGCCTCGACCGTCTGCGACACCTGCGGGATCGTTGGCAGATAGCAACAAAAGATCCCGCCCGGAGCCAGAGCGGCGGCGACGCCATCGGAACCGAACGCGTGCCACGGCTCCGGAAGGTCGAGGACCATACGATCGACGCCGTTTTCGGGGATGCCCTCGAAAACATCCCCGACCCGCAGCTCGACGTTCTCCGGTTTTCCTCCCGAACCCTCGTAGAACGCCGCGATGTTCTCGGCCGCTTGCTCGTGATGGTCGTCCCGGACCTCGTAGGAGATGACCCTGCCGTCGACTCCAACCGCGCGCGACAGCGCGAGCGTGAGTGATCCGGACCCCGTTCCGGCCTCGACAACGGTCGCGCCGGGATAGACGTCTGCGTACACCAGGATCAGACCGATGTCCTTCGGATAGACGACCTGGGCACCACGCTTCATCTTGAGGACGAAATCGGACAGCGTGGGCCTGAACGCCGTCAACGCGGCTCCGTTCGTCGTTCGAACGGTCGAGCCTTCGGGGGCCCCGATCAGGTCATCGTGCTCGATCGCCCCGAGATGAGAGTGGAACTGCTTGCCCGTGCCGAGCACGATCAGGTAGCGGCGGTCGCGCGTGTCGGTCAACAGGACGCGCTCCCCCGCCTCGAACGGCCGCGCCGTCACTGTTGCTTCCTGCCGAGCGCCAGTCGCTTGGTCTTGCAGAACGAACAGACCGGTTCGGCGGCGGCATCCCACCGCGCCGCGGGCGCTCCGCATCCCGCGCAGGGCACCAGCTCGAAGTTCTCGTCCTCGTCGCCGAAGCGGTGGCGGACTCGATTGAGGAAGCCGAAGTACATGTGGTTCTTCGTCCCCGGAGAGCTCTCTTCGAGAAGGGCGACCGCCTCCTTGTACCGGTGTTGCGTATTGCCTTCCACCATCGGGCATTCCTCGATCACGTAATCGATGCCGGTCAGCAGCGCGTAGGCGGCGGTCTCTCGTTCGGCGAGCCGGACGAGAGGCTTCACCTTTCGCACCAGTGCCGTCGCTCCGCCGACGACCTTCTCCTCGAGAACGGGGGCCTGGCGCCCCAACATGTCGACGTTCCAATGAAGGACGTTGCCGAACAACGTCGCCACCTCGTCGTCGAGGTTGTGGCCGGTCACGAGGATGTCGAAGCCCTCCTCGAGAGCGGCGCGGTTGAACTCGTAGCGCTTGTTCAATCCGCATCCGGAGCACGGGACGCGACGAGTGAGCTTCGCCAGCTCGGGCACCGTGTAGCCGTGCTCTTCTGCTAGCGACCGCACGATGAGTTTTGCGCCTTTGGCGTCGGCGTACGCGATCGCGGCCTCTTTCGAGCGGGTCGAATAACCGCCGATGCCGAGGTCGAGGTAGAACCCGGTGGCGTCGTAACCGAGGTCGATGAGCACGTCCCACACCGCCAGCGAGTCCTTGCCCCCCGAGACCGCAACCAGAAGGCGGTCATCGGAGGTGAACATGCTGAACTCTTTGATCGTCCGCGCGACCTGGTTGCGGAAGTGGTCCAGGAAGTGCGGCTTGCAGAACGCCGCGTTGTGACGCCGGATGTCCATGACCGCCGGGCCCTTGCACACCTTGCACTTCACGACGCGCCCCCTGAGAGCACGGGCCTTACTTCGATCTCGTCGGTTTCATTCAGGCGCTCGTCGCGGGTTAGCAGGGTGGCGTCGCGGATGACCAGCACGGCTTCGGGAACGATGCTCAGCTCCTTCAAGAGGTCGAGCACGGTCGCCGGCCCCGACACGTCGACGACCCGATCGGGATTGCGCAACCTGACCTTCATGGAACCAAGCCTAGGACTATTCCTCCGGAGGAACCGGGCGCTGCGCCAGCGTCACTTCGACGGTGTCGGTCCCATCGGCGTTCACGATCTCGACGGCGATCGTGTCACCGGGGTCGAAGTCGGTGAGGATGCGAGTGAGGTCGTCTGGTGTCTCCACGGTCTCGCCTTCGATCGCCACGATCACGTCGCCGGCTTCCAAGCCGGCTTCTGCGGCAGGGGCGCCACTAACGGTCTGCGTGATCAGAGCGCCGGTTTGCTCGCGATCGAGCCCGAGCTCGTCGGCAGCGAGCGGATCGACGACGGCGATCCCGACGCCGAGCCATGCTCGTTCCTCTGCGGGCTCCGCAAGGATCTCCTCGATCACGGGAAGCGCGGTATCGATCGCGATCGCGAATCCGACGTTCTCGGCCGATGCGGCACCCGCGGCGGCCGTGTTTATACCGACGAGGCGTCCCACGGTATCGACCAGGGGACCACCGGAGTTACCCGGGTTGATCGCGGCATCGGTCTGGAGGAGGCCTTCGAACCCGAGCGGTCCGTCGGAACCGTCGCGCGGAACTTCGAGCTTCCGGTTCTTGCCCGAGACGATCCCCTTCGTCACGGTCGGCCCCCCGAGCCCCAGCGGGAACCCGAGGGCGATCACGTCATCTCCGAGCCTCAGCGACTCGGAGCTGCCGATCTCGATCGGCGTGAGGCCGGTCGTCGGTACTTTGATCACTGCCAAGTCGTTGTCGGACCGGGTCCCCACGACCTTTCCGTCCACGGGGTCGTGACCATCTTGAAAGAAGATGCGGACCCGGACGGCGTCCTGAACCACGTGATAGTTCGTCACGATGACGCCGTCGGCGTCGATCACGACCCCCGATCCCTGGCCCTTGGTCTCCTCGCCCAACACGCTCTGACTGAGCCCGCTGACACGAACGTTCACGAGCGAGGGCAGCACGCGTTCCACCACATCGGCGGTCCGTGACCGCGGAGGCGGGGCATCGTCTTGCTCCAGGTCCGCCGTGACGGCCGGAGTTGTCTCGTCCTCGGTCCTAGGGGTGAACGAGATGCACGACGACATCAGGAGGGCGACGAGGCACAGGAGGAGCGTCTTTCGCATGCCCAGAGGATAGGTCGGCCCGCGACGTAAAGAGCCGGCTGCTGCGACCGCCCGTGGGGAAGTGTGGGTGGTCTCAGTAACCGGCCTAGTCAGTCTGACTCAGCCCCCAACCGCGGTCAAGGACGCCTACGCGGCCGAGGCCGACTCCTCCCGTACCACGACCTGCGCCTCTCCACCTTTGAGGCCGCCGAGCGCGAACACGATCTGGTAGCCCCCCGGTAGGAGCTCCAACGGCTCTTCGACGGCGTCGGTGACCTCCGTCGCCGACTGCAGGCCGAAGATGCGCCTCGTCACGACCGGGCTCTCGTACATGACCTCCCGCGTCGTTGGATGTACGAGGAACCATTGCTCCGGGTAGTAGCCGGCCGGAGCGGACCACGACCTCGCCACCTCGAACGGCAGCGTCTTGCCGTCGCGGAGCGGGATGCCTTCGGTCCCGTGTGCCGTCTTCGTCGGGCGGACGCGCGACGCGAGGACCTTTCGCTGCGAACCGTCGAGATCGGCTTCCATGGAGCGTGATCCTAATGGGCCGGTCAGATCACCTTCATGTCGAGGATCTTCGGCCGCCCGTCGCGCTCGCCCCAGCGCGATTCGACCGTGACCTCCTTGCCGTCGCCCTTGTAGAGAGCTCGCACGACGGCTTCCTCGCCCTGCACGTCGACGCTCACGACGTCGGCGGATTCCACCCGCTTCGGGACCTTCGACATCACTTCGGGAGCCTGCGCCTGGGCCTCTGGAGTGAGATCGCTCCCGGCTTTACGCAGGTCGCCGCTCACGAGTGCGGCTCCATGACCTTCGGCATGGGTCCTGACGGCTTGCTCGTCCATACGCCCTCCTAGCTCGCGGCCTTCTCGATCAGTTCGCGGTAGACCTCCGGTCGGTCGTTCGTCACGATAGGGAAACCTTCGCCGTGCTCGCCGTGCCATTCCATGTCGATGCCGGGATTGTGAACCCCGGTCCCGTCGGGGAGGAACACGTGCGGACTCCCCCGGACCTCGTCGCGCTCTGCGTACTCCTTCTGCTCGATCACCGCCGACCGCGCGCGGCCGGAATCGAGCGCTTCGGCCACGGCATCGACGTCGACCGCGTCGCACTCGGCGGCCAGCGCCAGGATCTCGTGACGAAGCGAGATGACGCGACTCTCGCCGAAGAATCCGACGCGGAGGCGCCGGTCCAACTGCTCCGACGCGAGCAGACCCTGTTCCTTGGCCGCCTCAACCGCTTCCAGCGCCGGAAGCGACGTCGTCGGATATTCGCTGTCGGGACGCTGCCACATCTGCCATCCGGCATCGGGCGCGAGTGCGCCGGCGACGGAGATCTCTGCGTCGAGGATCTTCTTCGGCGTCGGCTGCTCGTTGAATAGCTCGAGCGGGAACGACCGGATGTCAAACCGGATGTCATCGTCGAGTCCGAGATGGCGTCGCTCCGCGTGCAAGCGGTAGACCGCCACGTGAGCCCACGGGCACGTGATGTCGGCATAGACGACGATCGTCTTCGGTGGGACTTCCAGCATGGGGTGCACCCTATTCTCCGCCCATGTGCGTCTTCTGCGAGATCGCAATGGGACAGACCGCCGCCGACATCGTCTTCGAGGATGAGTCCACCGTCGCGTTCCTGGACATGCGTCCGGTGTTTCTCGGCCACACCCTGTTGATCCCGCGCGCCCATTACGAAACCCTGCCCGACCTACCCGACGACCTGCTGCCGTCGCTGTTCTCGAACGCGAAGATGCTGGCCGCCGCCGTCCCCTCCGCGCTCGGAGCCGAGGGGACCTTCATGGCCATCAACAACAAGATCAGCCAGAGCGTGCCGCATCTCCACGTCCACGTCGTGCCGCGGCGCCCGAAAGACGGACTGCGGGGTTTCTTCTGGCCGCGGCAGAGCTACGCCTCCGACGAACAGCGTGGTGAGATCGCGGACGCGATCCGAGCCGCGGTGGCGGAGCTCCGGTGAGCGAGCGGATCGAGTGCGCATCGATCGATGGGCTGACACTCGAAGCAGAGCTCGACACTGCCGAAGAGGCGAATGCGACCTTGCTGTTGTGCCACCCGCACCCCCAGATGGGTGGAACGATGAACGCTCCGCTCCTGCTCGCGATCCGCGACGGACTCGTCGCGCGCAGATGGAACGTCCTGCGCTTCAACTTCCGCGGCATCGGCGCGTCGCAAGGCGAATCGTCGACGGGAACCGCCGAGGTGCAGGACGCGTTCGGCGCACTGGAACGAGCGCGCTCGCTCGGGGTGCCGGTGGCGGTCGCGGGGTGGTCGTTCGGTGCCGCGGTCGCGCTGCGCGTTGCCGGGGCCGAGGACGACCTCCTCGCATGCGTCGCGATCGCACCGTCCATCGATCCGAAGCCGGGCATCACGGAAGGCGTTCCCGCAGACGTAGCGCCGCGTTGCCCCGTCCTCGTCGTGACCGGCGCGAACGACGACCAGACCTCACCGGAGAGCGCGCGCGGATGGGCGGCGGAACACGGCGCGACCTTCGAAGAGCTGCCCGGCGCCAACCATTTCTTCTGGGCGAAGTACGAGCAGCTGACGACACTCGTGGTCGAGTGGTTGGAGGAGCGTGTATGACGCGAGCAGAGAAGTTCCGACGCGCAAGCTCTAGGAGAAAGGACGCGTGATGCGCATCGATATCGAGACGTCGCAACACCACCTGACCTGGGACGAGCTGTCCTCGCGCGTGAAGCTCGCGGAAGACGCCGGCTTCGAAGGTGTGTGGATCTTCGACCACTTCAAGCCGCTGTATGCGGACCCGAAAGGACCGTGTTTCGAGGGGTGGACGTTGCTCGCGGCTATAGCCGCTATCACCTCTCGGATCCGTCTCGGGACGCTCGTCACAGGCGTCACCTACCGGCATCCATCGATCCTGACGACCGAAGCCGTCACCGTCGACCACGTCTCCAACGGTCGCCTCGAGTTCGCGATCGGCGCGGCGTGGTTCGACCGCGAGCATCACGAACTTGGAGTCGAGTTCCCGCCGACGAGAGAGCGGATCGAGAGACTCGAAGACGCCATCAACATCTACAAGCTGCTGACCACCGAGGAAGACGTCTCTTACGACGGCAAGCACTACAGCCTGGAGAACGCGACCTATCTACCCCGCGCGGTCCAGCGGCCTTACCCCCCGCTGTGGATAGGCGCCAGCGGTGAGAAGGTCATGCTTCCGCTCGTCGGACGGAGCGCGGACGCGTGGCACACGTTCGGAAGCCGCAAGGACCTCGCTCGAAAATGGGACATCGTGCGGGGAGCGGCCGCGAAGGCAGGCCGCGACCCCGCCGACATCAAGAGGTCGACGAACATCTCGATCTCGAAACCGTGGGACGAGGTGCGAGAGCGGGCCGCCGCGTACCGCGAGCTCGGCCTCGACATCCTGATCGTCAGCTGGCCGACCGAGGGCCGGGAGCGGGTCGAGGAGTTCGTCTCGGACGTGCTGCCGGAACTGACGGCGCTCTAGTCGGTCACCGAGCCGGCGCGTCGGGCGCGAGCTGCTCGAGGAACTCGGCACAGCGACGTGCTTCATCGTCCTCGCCGATGGCTGCCGCGGCGGCGCCGAGACCTCGTAGCGACCGCAGGAAGCCACGATTCCCTTCGTGTTCCCACGGCACGCGTCCGGCTCCGCGCCATCCGGACCGACGGATGCGATCCAGACCTCGGTGATATCCGACCCGGTAGAACGCGTAAGCCTGGACCGGATCGCCCCCGTGGAGCGCGCGGTCGCCCAGCTCGGCCCATGCGGCAAGACACAGCGGGGATCTCGCGGCGACGTCTGCCGGGTTCGCTCCAGAGGCGAGTTCGTCGAGAGATCCTTCGGGTTCCTCGATGCGCGTCTCGAGCGGCTCGTTGACGGGAAGCTCTGCCATCGGAAGATGTTAGTCGCCGGGAAGTCGCCACACCTCCACCACGACACCGGCACCCGCGGGAAGCTCCGACTCGTCCTTACCGAAGCGCGCGACCCCGTGGCAGTCGACGAGGCTCGTCTGTACGTGCGATCCCTGGGGGCCGGTGGGAGTTGCGTCCCAACCCGAGGCGGAGCGGGACAAGCGCACGCGCACGAAATGCAGCCGACCCGGCCGCTTCGTGATCGCCTCCGTGAGGCGCGCCTCGATCGTTGGACGCAGGAGCTCGCGGTGTCCGAGCATCTTCCGGAGCGCGGGCCGAACGAACTGTTCGAAGCCGACGTGGACCGACACCGGGTTCCCCGGCAACCCGAGGAAAGGTATGCCGCCGATCTCGCCGAGCACGACGGGTTTGCCTGGTTGCATCGCCACGCGCCACAGGTCGATCGAGCCGAGCTTCTCCACCGCGTCCTTCACGAAGTCGAAGTCGCCGACGGCAACACCACCGGACGACACGACGAGATCGGCCGCGCCCGCGGCGCGTTCGAACGACGCTACGTGCGCGTCGAGCGTGTCGGGAATGCGTTCCATCACGGTCACCTCGGCCCCCGTGGCGCGCAGAAGAGCCCGTAGCGCTATCGAGTTGGAGTCGCGGATCTGCCCGGGCTGCGGATCCCGTTCCGGTGGGACGATCTCGTCGCCCGTTACGAGAACGGCGACGCGCGGGCGCCGGTGCACGGACACTGGTGTCGCTCCTATCGATGCGAGCAGGGCGGCTTCGCCGGGCCCGACCTCGGTCCCCCGTCCTACGAGGAGCGCTCCGGCCTCGAAGTCGTCGCCGGCGGGGCGCACGTTCCGCCCGGGGGCAACGACCGACGTGACGACGACCCGGTCCCGCCCACGATCCGTCGCTTCCACCTCGACCACCGCATCGGCCCCGGGCGGGACCGCGCCCCCGGTCATGATCCGCGTCGCGGTGCCGGTCGTGACCTCGACATCGACGGCGGCTCCGGCCTTGACTTCGCCGATAACGGCGAGTGCGGTCGGAGCCGACTGCACATCGGCACTGCGCACCGCGTAACCGTCCATCGCCGAGTTGTCGAAGCGCGGCATCGGGTGGGGGGCGCGTACGTCTTCGGCGACCACCAGTCCGACCGCCTCGTCTAGCGGGACCGACACGGGGTCGAGCGTGTGCACGCGTTCCAGGACACGCGCCCGAGCGACGTCGACGTCGAGTAGTGGTTCCGTGGGGAGAGGCCGTGTCACGGCCCGAAGGCTACCTAGACCGTGTGCGCGGCGAGGTTCTCTTTTCAGGGTCCTTTGACCGCTACGGGCGTTACGGCCTCTTCCACCTGGGGACGGACCGGTCGATCGCGACCTCCGACCGGTATCAGAACGAGCGGAGCGGCGATCGCACCGAGAATTCCGCAAACCGTGAACAACACTTCGGGGCCGAGCGAGTACAACCATCCGCCTACGGCCGGGGCGAGAACGAAACTGACGGAGAACATGAGACCGTAGGTCCCGGTGTACCGGCCGCGCATCGTTGGTGGCGCGAGATCGGCGACGTACGCGCCACTGACCGGTGCGCTGATCACTTCTCCCAGTGTCCACACGACGACGGTTCCAACCAGTGGCCAGAACGAATGCGCGAACTGTGTCAAGAAGAAGCCGAGACCCGTCAGTGCGATCCCCACCGCGATCACCGGCCGCGGCCTCAGCCGCTGAGTGATGGAGATGACGGGAAGCTCGAGCAGCAAGCAACCTGCCCCATTCACCGCCAGCAACAGTCCGACTACCGCATAAGACAGCCCGTTGTCTCTGATGTATAGCGGCAGCCCCGCTTCCATCTGGAAATAGACGAACGCGGCGAGCAAGCTCACCAACATGAAAAGAGCGAAGCGGCGGTCGCTCACGATGGTCCGCAGTGAGCCCGGTTCGTACGTCTCGGACGTACCCGTAGTTCTGGGGAGCCCGAAGAAAACGACGAGACCGAACAACACGCTGGTGACGGCATCTCCGACGAAGAGCAGCGTGAAAGACCGCTCGGCCATGAATCCGGCGACGGCGGTACCCGCGGCGAATCCGGCGTTGATGGCTAACCGGTACATGCCGAACGCCGCGACACGTCGTTCCGAGGGAACGACATCGGCCAGCAGCGCACCGCTTGCCGGCCGGTAGAGCTCCGCGAACAACCCCGCGACCACGCTGAGCACGACGAGCGCCGTCAACGCGTGGGCCTGAGAGAGGGCGAGCATGGACGCTGCTCCGCCGAACATCGAGACCATGATCGTTTCGCGCCGGCCGAACCGGTCCGCAAGAAATCCACCGAAGGCAGCGGCGGGAAGCGACCCGACGCCGTAGGCCGCCACGACGAGCCCAGCCTGTGTCGGTGAATATCCCTGCCGCGTGACGTACAGGACGAGGAAGGTGATGACGAAGCTTCCGAAGCGGTTGAGGAAGCTGCCCGCGAACAGGATCCATGCCGGGCGCGGCAGCGTCCGCAGATTGCCGCGGACCGTAGGGCGGTCGGTCACGGCGGGAACGCTAGAGGAAACGCCGCCGAGGACGGGCGATTCTCGTGCGGGCGAAGGGACTTGAACCCCCACGGGCTTGCGCCCACATGGCCCTCAACCATGCCTGTCTACCAATTCCAGCACGCCCGCAAGGCGACGGACCTAGCCTATTCCAGCCACCACTCGTGAGCGTTCCACAGCGGTCCGTCGAGGGTTCCGTTCGGTTCGAGGCCGCGGACTCCATCGGTCCACGCCAGGAACGTATCGACCGAGAACAGCGGGAACCACCTGAACTGCTCAGCTCGGACGCGGCCATCGATCTCCGGAACTATCTCTCGCCGTAGTGAAACATCGAGCGGACTGTCTGATTCCCACTCCCCGTAGAGCGTCGCGGGATCTATCTGAACGAGCTCCGCCTTGATGTCGTTCTGCGCGAGCTGCTTCTGCATCACCCGCTGTATGAGCTGTAGTAGTTCGTCTCCGGACGCGGTGCCGAGCAGGATCTCAGCGTTCGGATCGTTCACGTGTTCGTCCGGCAGTGGCGCCTCGACCGGCGTCCCCTCATCGCGGACCAGGCCTCGCGCGATGTGCTCGCGATCGATCGAATTAACGATCGTCGCGCGGAGCAGTCGATCCGCCGTTCCGTCGAGATCGAGGACGATCTTTTCCCACCCCCGCGTCTCCGCGTGCGCGATCCCGAGCTCGCCCAACCTCTCGTCGAGGTTGACGGTGGACGGGACGGCCCCGGCATCCAGCCTCGCGTCCTCGAGTAACTCGAGCATGATCTGTGTCGTCGAAACGAACTGCACGACGACCCGGTCGAGGACCGCCGCCTCCCCCGGCCACCGCGGGTTCGGCTCGTACACGATCTCCAGTCCCGGGACGTAACGCGTGGCGACGAAAGGTCCGGAACCGACGCGGAGACCGGAACGGCGGGGCAGGACGAAAGTTCCCACGGCGAGACGCCGGTCCCACTCTCCGTCGACGTCGCCGGTGATCCGAACGGTGTCTCGATCGACGACGTCGGCGTCGAGTCCGGCGAAACCCGACGGGTAACGCGCCCTGGCGACGCTTCGAACGACATCGGTCGCGGTGATCCTCGCCCCATCGCTCCACGTCGCTCGTCGCAGATCGATCACGGCACCGCGACCGTCGGCGGTGAGACCCGCCGCAAGGTCGGCCTCGGCGACGCCGCCGGGGCCAACTCTGTAGAGGGACCTGAATACCGGTCGCGCGAGGAAATACGTCAGGTCCGTTGCGTCGCGTGCATAGGGATCGAGCGTTGGCGGTTCCCCGAGAACTCCGAACGTAACGGTGCCGCCGGAGCTAATCTCGGTGCGGTCCGGTGGGAGACGGTCCTCGTCCGGCGCGGTGGCTTCGCACGACAGCAACAGCACTGCCGTCGCGACGCACGCGGCGACGCGGCTAGTCGTTCGCGAGGTCTACCTCGGTGGCGTCAAAGCCGCCCATGACGTCGAACGCGATGTCCTGTACATCGGGTTGCACCGCCCAACGGCTTACGAACGACCCGATCGGTACGACGGGTGCCGACCTCAGTATCGCCTTCTCGGCCTCGATGTAGAGAGCAAGCCGTTTGCCGGCATTCGGCGCACGATGAGCCTGAGCCAACAACGCATCGACCTTGCGCGATGCGAACCCGGAATGGTTGTCCGACGAGGTCGATCTGAAGAGCGGGTCGAGAAAGACATCTGGAGTCGGGACCTCAGCGAACCATCCCAGCCTGTACGTCTCTTGCTCTTTCGACTGGAGCAAGCGGAGGTAGGCGGGGAACTGGTACCGCTTCGCCTTCACTTTCAGTCCCACGTTCTCCAGGTTCCGTCGCACGAGCTGGGCCAGTTTGTTTATAGGCGGGCCTTGCGTATAGCTGAAAGTCACCGACCGGTCCTTCTTCGGGATCTCCCGCACCAATGCTTTGGCGCGATCCGGCGCGAAATCGCACAGCTTGACGCAGAGGTTCTCCTGGAATCCCGGCAACCCGGCGGGGATGATGCCCCGCGGGTCCTGGAGAGTCCCTTTGAAGACCGAGTTCGCGATGCGCCTCCTATCGATCGCGAAGTTGATGGCCTTGCGCATCTTTTCGTTCCGGAGCGCCGGTGAAGTGACGTTGATCCCGACGTACTCGCTCTTCAGGAACGGCACGAAGTGATCCGCGCCGAAACGTCGTTCCGCGTCCTGCACCTGTCCTGCGGGGACCTCCGCCACGTCGAGGTCGCCTTTGACGAAATCCACCCACGATCCGGCCGCGTCCGGATATGCGAGGAAGCGGATGCCGTCCAACTCCGGAGTTTGGATGAACCCCTCGTAAGCTCGCAACAACACCGAGCTGCCGGGGGACCACTCCTGCGCCATCCGGAACGGCCCGTTCCCGACCGGATTCGTCAGGAACTCGTCGAGGTCGGTCGACGCGACGCGCGGCACCGGCACGAGTGCTGGGTGCGTCAAGACGACCGGGAAGTCGTGATACGGCTCGGACAAACGGATCACCAACGTGAGGTCGTCTGGCGTCGAGATCCCGCTGAGGTGAGAAGCGGTGCCGGACCGGTTCATCGCGTCGAAACCAGCCACGCGCTCCAGCGTGTAGGCAAGGTCGGACGCGTTCGACTTCAGTGCGATGCGATCGAACGCGAGCGCGAAATGCTTCGAGGTCACCGGAGAGCCGTCGTGGAACGTCATCCCGGGACGTAGCTTGAAAGCGAACGCCGTTCCGTCTCTCGATGCGGTCCATGACTCGGCTGCGGCCGGTTTTACCTTCTCGAGGACGGGGTCCCACCTCGTCAACCCCTCGAAGAGCTGCCGCGCTATCAACACCGCGCCGGCATCGCTGATCCTCAGCGGGTCGAGCGTCGCCGGCTCCGCGATCGCGACGTTCAGGACCGCTTCGTTGGGTTCGAAGATCGGTTGAGGCGTCGACGCGACTGGGTCGACGACGTCCTCGCCCTGATCGCCCTCTTCGCCCAGAACCGTGGAATCCGGTCCCGGGACGCCGTCGCTCGGGTTGCACGACACCGCGCCGAAGACGAGGGTGAGCGCGGTGAGGGCCGAAGCCGCTCTCATCAGATCCCTATTACTTACTGGAGTCTGAACGCCAGCAGGATCGTCGTCCCGGTGAAGATGATCGCGGTGATGACCGTGATGCGGTCGAGGTTCTTCTCCATGACGGTCGAGCCCATCGCCTGGGTCTGCATCCCCCCGCCGAACATCTCACTGACGCCGCCGCCGCGTCCCGCGTGGAGAAGGATGAAAAGGATCAACGCCAGCGAAGCGAGCAGGTGGATGACGATCAGTACGCCGGTCACGTGGGTTCCTCCTTGGTTGTCGGCTAGCAGCCTAAAGGGGAAACGCCGCTATAGCGGTTGCCGCTGGACCGTGTAGATGTCGAACGGACCGACGGTCTCGCTGAACAGCGGGACGGCTCTCCAGTCCTGGCGCGATTCCCAGCGCAGACGAACCAGGGCCCGGTCCTGAGCGCTCGCCCACCTCGTCATCGCGCGGATCCAGTTGTCGAGGTCCCGGTCGCGGACGAAGGACTGGCTCGCGAGCCGGGAGTAATAGCGCGGTTTCACGTCATCTGCGCCCTTGGTGGCGCGGGGTTGCTTGAGCCGGCGATACATCTCCCGACCGCCGTCGCCGTCGCTTTCTGCGGGGGCGCCCCACATGATCGCGAGTCCAGAAGCGTCTTCCGTTGCGATCCGCTCGCCTGCTTCCAACCCGACGACCGCGAGCAATACCGCTGCCGCAACATATGGAAGGCGACGAGGCGGTCCGACGACCGAGCCCGCATCGGCAAGTGCCAGCAGATTCGTCACACGTCGGTTGATCCTGCTTCCCGGCTTCATGAACGCGACAACCGCGCGATGCTTGAACTTCGAGTCGCGCACCATCTCGCACATCTTCAGGAGACTCGACGCGACGGCAAGGGGCTTCCCCGTCAACGAAGCGGCGCGGCGATCCGCTTCCAGCTCTCTGTCCGTGACGAGGTGGTGGTAGGCGAGGTGTGCGACGGGATTCCATGCGACGAGGTCTCTCAGGAAACCCGCGCCGAACATCACCTGGCAGTCGCGCGCTTCGAGATGCGCGACCTCGTGCGCGAGGATCGCATCGAGCTCCGCCGGATCGAGCGTGACCAGCAACTCGCGGGCGATCAGTATCCGGCGCTTTCGCGTGCCCGACGCGAACGCTCCGGGAACGCCCGGAGGGAGCAACAAGACCTCGGGCGCCTTCTTCAAGCTGGTTCCCCGCGCCAGGCGCGAGACCGTGATCGCTATCCGCTCGCGCACCACGTCGGGCAGAGGTTCACAACGACGGAGCAGGCGATGGATCGTGATCGTGCCGATGGCGCGACGCAGCAACATGAACGAGCTCACCGCAACGCCGAAGGCGAGCAACCACGATCCCGCGGTACCCGATAGCGCATACGGAGTGACGACGCCGGAGTTCGCGTCCGCGAGAAGAAGGAGGTGAAGCAGCTCGCCGGACTGTTCCGTCACCGCTCGGCCCGCCGGTTGCAAGACGCCTACCTCGGGTAACGCGGACCCTGCGTACACACCCGCAGCGAGTAGCGGTAAGACGAGAGGGAGGGCGAGGAAGATCCCCGACGCCAGGCCGCCCGGTTTCCCGATGAGTTTCCTCAGTAGGAGAGCCGCGAGATAAGTCACCACCGACACGACGAAGATCACGACCCACGCGGAGTCTGGTTCGAGCGAGAGGATCGTGGGCCC
>JAHWJK010000011.1:15074-22532 GCA_019348445.1 Actinomycetota bacterium
CGACGAAGATCACGACCCACGCGGAGTCTGGTTCGAGCGAGAGGATCGTGGGCCCTGCGGACTGGCTCATGCCATGAGCCCATGCATCAGGCGCGAAGCGCAAGCGTCGCAAGGCCGCAGGGAGGGTGCGTACCTGAAAGGTACGTGCCCGACCGAGAACGCCGCGAGGCGCAGCGGCTTCGCCATGAGGCAGGGCGAGATGGCGTGGGCCGGTCCGCTACTAGTCGGCACTCCCCTGCTCCCGGCGCTCCTCGATGGCCTGCCTCAAGCGGTCGATCACTTCTTCGTCTTGGTCCTCGACACGATCGATGAAGTAGGCGACGGCCGGATCCGGGAAGTGGCCGAACAGCCAGTCGACGACGGATTTCACGGTGGATGTCGCGTACTGGTCGCGCGACACGACCGCGGTGTAGTGGTGCGCGGGCTGGTCCTCGATCCTCTTGAGCAGCCCCTTGTCGGCAAGGCGGCCGAGCGTCGTCATCACCGTCGTGTAAGCGATCGGGCGGTTGGCACTGAGCGCCTGGTGGACGTCGCGGACGGTGACGTCGCCCGAGTCCCACACGACGTCCATGATCTCGGCCTCGAGCGGGCCGAGTACCTCCGACAGGCTGTGCTTGCGACGGGCTGCCATCTACCTACAGCGTAGACGGTGCGTTAGCTCTTCGCGAGCGCCACGAGGTTCGGCATTATCTCGGGACCCTTGAGATGCCCCAACGCACCGTTGCGCGATGCCGATTCGCCGTATGACGTCACGTCGTCCGCGCTGACGCCGGCGCCCGCTACCAGCAGCGGGACGGGGGCGTCGGTATGGGCCTTGCGCGCGCAACTCGTGGAGTGGTCCGCGGTGACCGCGACGATGCTCTTCGACAGGTCGAGCGAGTCGAGCAAACGCCCGAAGAAGATCGAGTCGATCTCCTCGATGCTCTTGATCTTTGCCTCGTGGTCGCCGTCGTGAGCCGGGACGTCGGGGCCCTTTATGTGGATGTAGAGGCCGTCGTAGCCATCGATCGCGTCGAGCGCCAACGCCGCCCACGCGTCGTACTGCTCCCTTACGCCGCCGGGGCCGGCCGCGGGGGCGTCGACGATGCCCATGCCCGTCAACCGGGCGATGCCGAGCTCGACGGGCATCTCCACGAAACAGCCCATCTCGGGGCCGAATCTCTTCTTGAAGGGGACGAGGTCGGGGAGGTGATCGCCGCCGTCGCGCGTGAGAACGAAGTTCCCCGCCAGTTTCCCCCGGCTCTCGCGCTTCACGTTGACATCGGATGCCGCGAGAACCTCATAGCTCGCGCGTAACCACTCGTTCGTCAAACGCGATGCGAGTTGCGCGGCGGGATCGTTCTCGTGGCCCGCCACCGGTGCTACGTGCACGACATGGTTGTCGAAGGTCTCCTTGGCCACGCCGAGAGCTCCTTCGCGACCGTACGCGGGGTCCGAGTTCTCCACCTCTGCCGACAGCTTCGCGTTGTCGGCGCGGATGACCAGGACGCCACGGTGCCCGATCGTCGCGCGGAGATCGAACGTCGCGCCTTCAAGCTTTACGTTGCGTTGCACCTCGTCGGCAAGAGCGCGAGCTTCATCGGAAGACAGGTCGCGGCCGACGCGCCGGTCGACGATCGCCCATCCGTCTCCGTCACGCTCGACGGTCGCGAAGTTCACGCGGTACGCGAGGTCTCCATCGTTGACCTCGACACCGACCCCGACGGCTTCGAGCGGGCCGCGGCCGGTGTGATGCTCGTGTGGGTCGTAGCCGAGGATCGCGAACACCGCGATGTCGGACTCCGGCGCGATCCCCTCTCCGACCGTCGTGACGTATCCGTTCCGTCCGTCGCGCGCGAGGCGATCGAGGTTCGGCGTCGCAGCGGCTTCCAACGGAGTCCTCCCGCCGAGCGGCTCCAGGGCGTCGTCACCGAGGCCGTCCAAGATGACGTAGACGATCTTCTTGAGCGTCACCGTGGCACGGCCTTGACGATGGCTGCGAAATCGCCCGCGTCGAGCGACGCTCCGCCGACCAGGCCCCCGTCGATGTCTGCCTGGCCGGTCAATGCGGCGGCGTTGCCCGGCTTCATGCTGCCGCCGTAGAGGACGCGCAGGTCATCCGCAACGGATCCGTCGAACGCGTCGGCGACGACCTTTCGAACGAGAGAGCACGTCGCCTGCGCGTCCTCCGGCGTCGCGGTCTTCCCCGTCCCTATCGCCCAGATCGGTTCGTACGCGATGACGGCAGTGCGAGCTTGCTCCGGCTTCAGTCCCTTCAGTCCCCGGCGCACCTGACGCTCGACCTTCGCGTCGGTCTCGCCCGCGTCGCGCTCCGCTTCCGTCTCGCCGCAACACATGATCGGGACGAGGTCGTGCGCGAACGCGGCGCGGACCTTGTGGTTGACGTCGTCATCGGTTTCGTCGAACAACTCCCGGCGTTCCGAGTGTCCGACGATGACGTAGCGGACCTGCAACGCAGCGAGCATCGACGGCGAGATCTCGCCGGTGAACGCACCTTCCTTTTCTACGTACACGTTCTGGGCGCCGAGACCGAACTCGTAGCGGTCGGAATCGATCAACGTCTGGATCGTTCTCAGAGAAGTGAACGGTGGGCACACCACGACCTCGACTTTGGCGAAATCGTGTCCGGCAAGTTCGTGCCCGAGCGCTTGCACGAGATGCATCGCCTCGAGGTGGGTCTTGTGCATCTTCCAGTTGCCGGCGATCAGGGGAACCCGTGCCATCGCTTAGCTCCTTTCGCGCAGCACTGCCACGCCGGGCAGGTCGCGTCCCTCGAGAAGCTCGAGCGACGCGCCCCCACCGGTCGACAGGTGCGAAACCGCATCGGTCATATCGAGTTGCTTCAGCGCTGCCGCCGAATCGCCGCCTCCGGCGACCGTGTACGCGCCGTTCTCGGTTGCGTCGGCTATCGCTCGTGCTACGGCTTTCGTTCCGTGTGAATACGCGTCGATCTCGAAGATCCCCATTGGTCCATTCCACAGAACCGTCTTCGCCCCCGCTATGACCGTAGCGAACTGCTCCGACGTCTTCGGTCCGATGTCCACGCCGAGCCGATCGCCGATGCCGGCAAGGTCGACGACTTCGTGCGGCGCGCCTTCGTCGACGGATTCCGCCGCGACCACATCGGTCGGGACGAATACGTCGACGCCTCGACGCTCGGCATCGCGGAGGATTCCCGCCACCTCCTCGACGCGGTCGCTCTCCACGAGGGACCTACCGACGTCTTTGTCTTGCGCCACCAGAAGCGTGAAAGCCATCGCACCGCCGATGCAGATGGCATCGACCCGGTCGAGCAAGTTGCCGATGACGGCGAGCTTGTCGGACACCTTGGCTCCGCCGAGCACCGCAACGAACGGCTCGTTCGGATCGTGGAGGAGGCGCTCGAGCTTCTCGACCTCTTCCGCGAGCAGGTAACCGGCAGCGGACGGGAGGCGCTCGGCGACGCCGACGACCGAAGCATGTGCACGGTGTGCCGCACCGAAAGCATCGTTGACGTAGACGTCGGCAAGAGACGCGAGCGCGTCCGCAAAGGCCGGATCGTTGTTCTCTTCGCCC
Source organism: Actinomycetota bacterium (assembly GCA_019348445.1). Taxonomy (GTDB): domain Bacteria; phylum Actinomycetota; class CADDZG01; order CADDZG01; family WHSQ01; genus JAHWJK01. Next base: position 18,630 of record JAHWJK010000011.1, read on the forward strand.
GCCTCGAATCTCAGGTTCTCGAGCAAGACGACGGGAGCATCCGATCTACACGCGGCGGCGGCATCGCCGCCCACGACGTCGTTGGCAGCGCGAACGTCGGTATCGAGAAGCTCGGCCAGTCGTTCCGCAACGGGGGCCAAGCGCAGCTCGTCGACCACCTTGCCTTTCGGACGGCCGAGGTGCGAGCAGACCGCCAGTCGGGCACCACGTCGCAAGAGAGAGCTCAACGTCGGGACGGCGGAACGGATACGAAGATCGTCGGTTATCCGGCCGTCGCTCAGCGGGACGTTGAAGTCGCACCTCACGAGGACGCGCTTGTCGCGCACGTCCAGATCGTCGAGGGATCTTAGGGGGTCCGGCATGGGCCGGAGTCTAGGCGCAGCTACGCGGCGATGGTGAGCCTTCCGGCCACCTCAAATCTGACCGGTGTCTTCAGACCGACGAGATCGCCGTCGACGTTCAACTCGACCGGCGGATCAGACGCGATCTCGAGCGTCGCTGCTTGCGTCGTCGTTACCTCGTCGATGCCTTCGTGCGTCCCGCGCAACAACCTCGGGATCAGCTTCGCTGCCGATGTCGGACGTGGGATCGCAACCGCACACGCGTCCAGGAGGCCGTCCGAGGGATCCGCGTTCGGAAATACCTCGATGCCTCCGCCGCAAGTCCTCCCGTTGCCTACGCCAACGGCGACACAGTCGTCGAGGTCCGTGCCGTTGACGGTCACCGTCGTCCTCTCCAGCTTGGCTGCGGCTCTGGCGCCTGCTACCCAGAACGCGAACGGACCGAATCGCTCTTTCATCTCCTCGTTCGTCTTCTCGTCGACCTGCACGGGAAAGCCGCCCATGCACGCGTTGATGAATAGTCGCTCGACCCCCTCGCCGCGGGCGATCCCGACGTCGATCTCTCTCGTCGTGTCCCCGAGAGCGACATCGAGCGCCGCGAACGGATCGTCCGGCACGCCGAGCGTCCGCGCGAGGTCGTTGCCCGTTCCGGCGGGGATCAGGCCCCACACGACGCTCGCGAAGCGATGGTCGAACGCGTTGAGCGCGCAGTTGAAAGTGCCGTCGCCACCGGCGACGACGATGCGGTCTACTCCTCTCGCCGCGGCCGTGACCTCGGCGCGAAAAGACGACAGCGAGCGGGGGGAGATGGCCGCCGCGCCCGGCCCGGCTGCAGCGACCAGACCGCCGACCGGGACATCACTGGACCCGCCCGATGCGGGGTTGAGGACGATCAGGGTACGCATTCGGGTTAAGGCTTCCCCGTTACGGGTAGAAGTCAAACAACTACACAACGTAGTCAGATCCTGGGAGGGACGGTGCGCAACACGCTGGTCAAGGCGGGCGTCGCTAGTGGTCTCGGACTGTCCGCGTTCTACGCGTTCGAGGCCGCCCAGTACCGCCGTGCGAGTGGACGCGGCTTCGATATCGCGGACGCGCCGCCGGTCGGCTCACCGGAGTTCTCGCGCCTCATCGAGGCGTTGACAGGCGCGCCCCTGCGGCTGGGCAACCGCGTTCAGGTGTTGCGGAATGGGTGTCGGATCTTCCCGGCGATGCTCGACGCGATCGCCGCGGCGGAGCACACGATCGACTTCGCCACCTACGCGTATTGGACGGGAGACATAGCTCCGGAGTTCGCGAACGCCCTGTGCGCACGAGCGAAAGCCGGCATCGAGGTCAACGTGCTGCTCGATGCGGTCGGCGCTTCGAAGATGGACCGTTCGCTGGTCGACGACCTCGAGAGATCGGGGGCGAATGTCGAATGGTTCCGGCCCCCCCACTGGTACGCGCTCGAGAAGGTGAACAACCGAACCCACCGGAAGATCCTCGTCGTCGATGGCTCCGTTGCTTTCACCGGGGGCGTCGGGATCGCCGAAGAATGGACCGGTGATTGTGAGGATCCCGACCACTGGCGCGACACGCACGTTCGCGTCGAGGGACCGGTTGCCCGCGACATCCTCGGCGGTTTCCTGGAGAACTGGGCCGAGGCCAGACGATCGATCCTGACCGGCAGACACTTGCCGAGCGTCGACGGTTTCGACGACGGCGTTCGGGCTCAGGTGACGCGTAGCTCGGCCAAGAAAGGGAGCACCGAGGCCGAGCAGCTCTTCTACACGGCGATCGTCGGTGCCCGCGAGAAGTTGTGGATCACGACTGCTTACTTCGCACCGCGACAGGCATTCGTGGACGTGCTGAAAGATGCCGTCGACCGCGGCGTCGACGTCCGGCTCATCGTGAACGGCCCCCACATCGACCACGATCTGGTCCGCCGGGCGGGACACGTGTCCTTCGGAGAATTGCTGGACGGTGGCGTGAGGATCTTCGAGTACCAGCGGACGATGCTCCACGCGAAGGTCACCGTCGTCGACGGCGTGTGGTCGTCGATCGGCTCCATGAACTTCGACAACCGCTCGTTCGCGCTCAACGATGAGCTGAATCTCTCTATCCAGGATGCCGCCGTAGCCCGCGAGTTCGAGGCGCACTTCGAACAGGACCTGGCCGATTCCATCGAACTGACGCCGGAGTCGTGGAAGGACCGGCCGCTCTCTGGCCGCGCCAAGGAGATGGCCGCAGCGCTGATCCGGCGCGAGCTCTAGCTAGGGCAGAGCTTCGCCAGCTCTTCGACGACGTCTCCGATATCCGAAGTCTTCAGGAAGTACGACTCGGCACCGAGGTCGAGGGCCTGCGACCTGATGTCGGCGTCGTCGAGACCCGACAACATGACGACCCTCGTCCCGGGCGCTGCTGCTTTTATCAGCGGCAAGGCCTGCAGTCCGTCCAATACGGGCATGCTGATGTCAAGCAATATGACGTCCGGCATCTCCGCTGCCACCACATCGATCGCCGTTCGGCCATCGGTTGCTTCCGCGACGACGTCGAAGCGGCCGTCGCGTTCGAGAAAGATGCGTACGAGCTGCCGGATGCCGTCCGCATCGTCCACGAGGACGACCTTGCATCGGGAAGGAGGGAGTGACACCTAGCGGTCCTCCGTGGGGTCGCCGGCGGCCCGTTCGCGCACGAAATCACCCGGCTTGGGTGGCCGGCCCTTCTTGAGCTCGTCGAGGTCCCCCTGGACGATCTTGACCGAGGCGTTGAGGGCCGACTCGACCAACGGACCTGCCTGTTCCGCATCTCCTCCGGCCAAGGCCCACCTGGCGGCCACCAGCGATTGGACGACGTTGTCGTTCACCTCGAGTGCTTGTCCCTGGCGTACTAAACGCTCCTTCTCCTCCAAGCGGAGGGCCTCTTCTTGTTTGCGTTCGCTGATCTCGTGCATGACGATCACAGCTCCCAGCCTCCCGGCGTGTTTGTTGATAGCGCGCCCCGACACCAGGAGTGTTCGCGGAGCACGGCCGTCCTTGGGGACGACGATCACTTCCATGTTCTTGACGATCGCCCCGTGCAACGCCCAGCTCAGTGGTCCCTCGCCGGGCGCGACCGGGGTAACGCCGTCGCCGTGAAAGACGTCGAAGTGGTCTCCCCATCTCCGGGGAAGCACCGGGATCGGGGGGAGCCCAAAGAAGTCACGCGCGGCGCGGTTGAAAAGCGTGATCTCGCCTTCCCCGTCACACGCGATGACGCCTTCCTGGAGATCCTCGAGGATCGAGGCGAGAAGGACCTTCAGCGGCGGCGGCTCGCCGACCGCCCCCGGAGTTCCCGAACCCGGGTAGCGGTCGCCCGACGACTCGAGCGCGACGAAGATAGCGCGGTTACAGGACGGACAAACGAGTACGTCGTCTGTACTGAGCGCAACACCTTTCTCGCAGTACGGGCAGTAACCCGGTATCCACTTGTCGTCGGCGGACGAAGGAGGGTTCTCCGGCAACTAAAGCCTGCCGGCGACCAGCTCGGTCAGGTCGACGAGGCGGTTCGAGTAGCCCCACTCGTTGTCGTACCAGCCCAG
>JAHWJK010000070.1 GCA_019348445.1 Actinomycetota bacterium
TGGAGACGCTCGCGCGCCTCGGCTCCAAGCACGTCGTTGCGTTCCACGGAGACCGCGGGTTGGACGAGCTCGCAACGTCGGGACCGTCTCGCGTCGTCGAACTCAAAGACGGGGCGACGTCCGAGTGGACGATCGATCCGGCCGAGCTCGGTCTCGATCCGGCGCCCCTGGAAGCGATCGCAGGTGGCGACGCGGCCGAGAATGCGGCCGCGATCCGGGCGCTGGTCGCGGGGGAGAAGGGGCCGAAGCGCGATGTCGTCGTCCTGAACGCCGCCGCCGGTCTGATCGCGGCCGGGCGCGTGGACGAAATGGTGGCTGGTCTTGCGATGGCCGCCGAGTCGATCGACTCAGGCGGAGCGTCCCGCGTCCTCGACCTCCTGATCGAAGCATCGAACGATACGTAGTAGGCGCGAGATCTAGCGGTCAGCGCGGTCAGCGCGGTACGCGCTTACCGCATCGACCGCATCGACCGCATCGACCACACGGATGTACGGGTAAGGCATTACTCGCGATCTCGGGTCTTGAAGCGGAGTCGCACGCCTAGGGCGACGGGCAACGCGAGTTCGCCCCTAACCGAGACGACACTTGCCCCTTCGCCGCGGTTCCGCAGCCACGAGCTCAGCACCTTCCATTCGTCGGCGGCCGGATCGCCCGGTGAGTCGAGGCACCCTCGCCTGAAGCGAAGCTCCTTTCCGCCGACTTCGATGACGAGCTCTTCACATGCCGCCCACGCATCGGCTTCTATGCCTCGCATCAGCGTTCGTTCCAGAAGCGCGCCCCGATCGCGGATCTCGGCCGCTTCTTCGTAGCGTTCCTGCCGGGCAAGTCGGTTCATCCTTTCGACCAGGGCGTCCAGTACCGCAGCCGGGTCGGATGTGATCGCTTCGGCCAGGCGCACGACCTCTTCGTGAACGGAATCCGGCCCCACGCACGTGCCCAGATCGGCGAACACGCATCCGTGACACTTCTTGGGCTCGGTGCAGCGATGGATGCGCGCCGCATCGCGTAGCGCTTCGATCAGGGCCCGCGCGGGTCGCAGCGACGGATACGGCCCGAGATAGAGCGCACCATCGTCCTTCGGCGAACGGGTCGTCGAAACTTTTGGATTACGGCCCCGGGCGATCTTGACGAACCACGTGCCCGACCTCTTGCCCGTCCGGTTGTAGCTGGGCATGTCTCGCGCGATCTCGCGCGCCTCCGCGATCTCGGCTTCGAGCAACGTGTCGTAGCAGTCGTAGTCGACGCGCTGCGTCTCGCGTAAGAGGTTGCGGATCTTCCGCCGAGGATCGCCGTAGAAGTAGGACCTCACGCGGCTGCGGAGGTCGCTCGCCTTGCCCACGTACAGCGTCCGCCCGTCGTTCCCGATGAACCGGTAGACGCCGACGCCCCTCGGGACGCGGTCGCACAGCGAGATCTTCTTGAACGTCCCGTCGAGGCGCGTGGCCGAGATCTGCATGAGGTCCTCGAGCGTCGTCACGCCGAATCCTGCAACGCGTTCGATCAGGTGGTGCAGCACGTCGATCGTGGCGAGCACGTCTGGATAGGCCCGGTGACTCGGCTTGTGAGCGCAGCGGAGGTGGCGCGCCAGCGTCTCGAGGCGGTTGTTCGGGACCTCCCCGGCAAGGATCTTCCGAGCGAGGGTCGCGGTATCGACGACCGCGTTCGAGAGCCGCGGATACGCGGCACGTTCCAGGGCGACGTTCAGGAACGAGACGTCGAAGCGAGCGTTGTGGGCGACGATCACGCTTCCCTTGACGAACTCGAGCAGGTTCGGGAGGACCGTCTCGATCGGCGGAGCTTCGGCCACCGTCACCTGGTCGATCCCCGTCAGCATCGAGATATAGGCGGGGATGTGGCAGTTCGGATTGACGAGGCTGTGGAACGTCCCGACCACCTCGCCGCGGCGGACCTTGCAGGCGCCGACCTCGGTGATGGCGCAGTCGGTGGGAGAACCTCCCGTAGTCTCCAGGTCGACCACGCAGAACGTGACCGCAGACAGCGGCGTACCGAGGTCTTCGAAGCTCCGCTGCCGATGCATGATCGAGGACGATAGCGAACACATGTTCGATAATTCAAGCCTTTCCCGCTCCCATGGCTGACGCCGCCGACATCCAGCGCGCGGGCGAGGGCGTCGACGAGCTCGAGAAGACGCTGAAGTCGGTCCGCGAGGACTCCGAGGTCGCCCACGTCCTCCTGTCCCTGGCGGGGGTCCTCGCCGAGGTGGGTCCCGTTGAAGCGACTCTCGAGAAGGCGGTCAGGGTGAGCGCCGAGATCATGCGTGCAGACCGCGCCTTCGCCGTCACCGTCGGAGCGGGCGACCGGCTCGAGATCAGGGCGCACGTCGGTTTCGACGCCGACGGGTTCGATCTGTTGCGGCAGCGGACGTCGAGTCCGGGCGGTCTCGGCCTCCTCCGCTCCGCGATCTCGGAACGTGAGCCGCTGCTGATCGACGACGCCGTGAACGATCCCCGGGTGGAGCCTGATGAAGCGCACAAGTACGGGGTCCGCGGCTTCGTCGGTATCCCGCTCAGCCGCTGGGGCGAGGATTTCGGCGGCATCGCGTTGGAGTACACGCATCCCAAGACGTTCTCCGCGCGCGATGTTTCGCTGGTGCAGGGCATCTCGCGCCAGATCGGCGTTGCCATCGTCAATGCCCGCCGCTTCAATCTGATGAGCGGACTGCGCGCGTTCGGCCTGACGCTCGCGTCGAGGTTGAGTTTGACCAGCGTCGTCGATCAGGTCGTGTGGGGCGCGGTCTCGCTGCTCGGGGGTGACGTCGCCGGCGTGTATTTCCTCGACGCAACGAATCGGGCCCTGGTGGCGTCGGGTGGGCTCGATCCCGACGACGACCTGGGCGAACGATTCGCACGCATCGATCTCGAAGTGGATCCGTGGCGCGCGCTGACGCAAGGGCGCCCCGTGGTGGTTCGCGATCTGGACAATGCACCCGCGCAGCTGCACGCGGTCGCCGCTCCGATCCCAGGAGAAGACAGCCCGATGCTCGGCGCGGTCGTCGTGTTCTTCCAGCGACCGCTCGGCGTCGGCCCCGACGAGATGGAAGCGCTGAGCGTCCTTGCGGGTCAGGCGGGGATGGCGATAGAGAACGCGAACCGCTTCGAACGGCAGCGTCGCGTCGCGCGGAGTCTTCAGGCCGGGTTGCTCTCGACCGAGATGCCGCAGCTGGAGAACTTCGAGGTTGCGGCGGTCTACGAGCCGGCCAGCGGCGAGGCCGATGTCGGCGGTGACTTCTTCGACGTCTACAGCCTCGGGAACGAGCGATACGCGGTGGTCGTGGGAGACGTGTCGGGTAAGGGGGCCGAGGCCGCGGCCCGGACGGCGATGGCGAAGTACATGTTGCGCGCGTTCACGATCCGCAATCCGAATCCGGCCTCCGCGCTCTACTACCTGAACAACGCGCTCGCCCACGATCTCGAGGCAGACAGGTTCGCGACGCTGGTCTACGGCGTCTTCGACAGCGGCTCGAGACGATGGACGATCGCGCGCGGCGGCCACCCGCCGCCGTTGCTGTACCGGGCGTCGACCGGAAAAGTGACCGCGTACGAGGAGTTGATCGGGTCGATCCTCGGAGCGTTCGAGGACATGGAATTCGAAGAAGGAAGCTTCGTCATGGAACCCGGCGACGTCTTCCTGATCTACACCGACGGGCTGATCGAGACTCGCAACGACGAGGGGCTGTTCTACGGCCGCCGGAGGATCGAAGAGATGCTCAAGCGATTCGCCTCGGAGCTCTCGCCGCCGGACCTCACGTTGCGCATGTACCAGGACGCGCAGCAATTCGGAGTCGTCAGCGACGACACGGTCATCTTCGCGATGAGGTGTGTCGGTTGAGCTATCGCTGCGATGCGTGCGGGAACAAGACGCGCTTCGATGTCTTCGAGACGAAGAAGGTTCGAGGCTTTCACCATTTCACGCTCGCGGGCGAAGTCACGATCGAAGAGGAAGAGGTTCTCGCGCGTGACGTAGAGCGCGTCGTCTGTCGCTGGTGTGGATCGGCCGACCAGATCGTGGAGGAGGAATCGGCCACCCAATGACGCTCCAGTGACCGGGCCCCTCGAAGACGTCCGGATCCTCGATCTGACCCGCTTGCTTCCGGGCGGCTACGCGACCCTGCTGTTGGCGGACCTCGGCGCCGACGTGGTGAAGATCGAAGAGCCGGGGAAGGGCGATTACATCCGGTGGACGCCACCGATCGTCGGCGAGTTCTCCGCCGCGCACATCGCGCTGAACCGCAACAAGAGGTCGATGACGCTCAATCTCAAGAGCGAACAGGGCCGTGACATCTTCCGCGACCTCGCATCTAGCGCCGACGTCGTCATCGAATCGTTCCGGCCGGGCGTTATGGACCGGCTCGGCGTGGGGTGGGACGCGCTGCGCGAGGCGAATCCCGGTCTCGTCTATTGCGCGATCAGCGGTTACGGACAGACCGGGCCGCGGGCGCTCGTAGCGGGACACGACGTGAACTACATCGGTTACGCGGGAGTGCTCGGGATCAACGGAGAGGAAGGCGGCCGGCCGGTCATCCCCGGGGTCCAGATCGGCGACCTGGCCGGAGGCGGGATGGCCGCCGCGGTCGCGGTGCTCGCCGCCCTGTTCAGGAAGAACGTCACGGGCGAAGGCGACTTCTGCGATGTCTCCATGGCCGACGGGGCTCTGTCGTGGCTCACGATCCATGCGGGCAATTTCGTAGCGACCGGAGAAGATCCTCAACGCGAGTTGATGCACCTGTCCGGTCGCTATCCCTGCTATCGCGTCTATCCGGCCGCCGATGGTCATCTGAGCGTCGGCGCGCTCGAGCCACAGTTCTGGTCCGAGCTGTGCGCTGCGATCGAGCGCCCCGATCTAGCCGACGATGCGTTCGCGACAGGGGAGCGGAGGAACGAGGTCGTCGCCGAGCTCGAGACTCTGTTCGCGCAGAAGACGCGGGCCGAATGGATGTCGGTCTTCGCCGGGCGCGACGTTTGTGTCGGCCCGGTCAACTCGTTCTCGGAGACCTTCGCAGACGAGCAGTTCGCGGCCCGAGACATGATCTTCGAGGCCGAGGTCCCGGGGGCCGGGCCGTGGACACATGTCGGCAACCCGCTAAAGGTTGGATCGGCATCTCCGTCGGAGATGCGCCTGCCGCCTCCGAAGATGGGCGAGCACACCGCCGCACTCCTCGCCGAGCTCGCGATGTCGGACCGGATCGAGGAGCTGCGGGGCAACGGGGTCGTCTGATGTCGGACTTTCCCGATGATGTCGCCGCGGCGCTCCTGCGCGGCATCGGCACCTACATCCGTGAGCTTCCGCCCCAAGAGCTTCCCGCGCCGCTCCGTCGTTACCGGAGTTTCAGGCCACAGGCCCTGAACGCGCATCGCGACACGCTCTTGGGCGTGCTCGACGACGATGCGATGCGAGCGCGCATCGCGCACTGGCTCGAGACCGACAAACCACCGCTGTCGAAACAAGACGCGCATGTGTTGAGGGTCGCGACCGCCCGGGAAGACGGGTGGGAGGACGCGCTGCGGGACACGTCAAAACCTGCGCGTGCACCGAAGAAGCAGCGCGCCGCGGACGGCGCGTCCCTCGAGACGGAGCGAGCCAAGACTCGCAAGGCCAAAGACGACCTCAAGCGCGCGCGGGACGAGCTGCGGTCGCTTCGCCACGACGCTGCCGCGCGCATCACCGAACTGGAAGGCAAACTTCGCGACGTCGAGAACCGGCTCGCGGAAGCAGACGAGCAGCGTGCCGCGGCTCACAAGGAGATGGAACGAGTCCTCGATCGGGCCGACCGGGCGGAACGCCGATCGAAGACGGTTCTAGAGAAAGCACAGGCGGAACGAGATGCGGCGCGCAAGGAGGCGAAAGAGTTACGTCGAGAGGTAACGGCGTTGCGGGCGAAGACCGAGAAGGCGCAGGCACCGCGGCCCGCGCCGGCACAGAGGGCGACTCCCACACGTGTCAAGAAACGGAAGCCGCTGCGCGTTCCGAAAGGGCGCCTCGGCGACGATCCCGCGACGCTGGAGAAGTGGCTCGCCCGTGACGATGTGATGTTGGTGATCGACGGCTACAACGTAGCCAAGGCCGATGGCGGCTACGAAGACCTGCAGCTCGAGACCCAGCGGGAGCGTCTGGTAGATGCCGTATTCACGCTGGCAAAGATGACCGACACCGAGACCATCGTGGTGTTCGATGCGCAACGTGTCCCCGGGCGACGGACCAGGAGGTCGCGACGCCCGGTCGTGGTCGAGTGGTCGAATCCGGGGCAGATCGCGGACGATTACATCGTTCAGCGCCTGGAAGAGCTTCCGCAAGACCCGGTGGTGCTGGTTACGAACGACAAAGAGCTACAGGAGCGAGGGCGAGCTCGAGACGCGACGATCGCGACGAGCCAGCAGCTCCTCGCCCTACTCCGCTAGGAGGAGGTACCCGCCTCTTTCTTGCGAGCGCGGTGGGCGGCGACGTTCACCTTCGTGCAGCAGGTCTGGTTGCAGTAGCGCTTCGACTTGTTCCGCGACGTATCTACGAAGACGTCGAAACAGTCGTCCGCGGCGCAGATGCCGAGCCGCTCGTGGCCTTTCTCGACGATGAGAACCGCCAGCCCCATCGCCGCTCCTGCCGCAACTCGGTGAGAGATGGGCGCGTCGTCCGACGAGTAGTGCAGATGCCACGGGTGACCGTCGTGGTTCGAGATCTGCGGCGTCGCGGCGACCTCGCTGAGGATGTCGTTCAGTAGCTTGATCGCGCCCTCTTCGTCGGCGAAGAAGACGTCGCGGATGCGATCGCGGAATCCCTTGATCTCCTCGACATCGGCCACGGTGAGCCGACTCACGCCCTTGACGCCGAAGCGGGTCAGGAAGTCCTGCCACTCCTCGACCGTGGGCAGGTACTCGTTGCCGCTGACCGACCCCTTCGTGTTCACGAGCTCTTCGGCGAAGACGGCACCCGAATTGTTGTAATGAGCAAAATCCATTTGACTTATTACCTCCACAGCTCTATTGTAAGAGCCATCACCAGGATAGACTCTTACAAAGGGTCTGGCAAGAGGAAGGAGGGCGACATGGAGTCGCTACTCACCCAGGAGCTTCACCGGGAGATCGAGAACGACCGGCTACGGATGGCCGGTTATCGGACTCGGGTCGAGCGTCGCCGCCGTGACCTCGGTGCGAGCGTCCGTCGGATCGTCGGACGCGCTCTGATCTCGGCCGGAGAGAGTATTTGCGGCTGCACCGCCCACCCCGTAGCGACGGTCACACCTCTGCGGCGGGCGTAGATGGCGGTTCGCTCGCTCACTCTGGAGCGCAGCGGCGCGCGGATCAATCCCGGTGTCGCTGCGCTCGTCGGAGCGATGGGCATCTGGGGCGGCACCTATGTCGTCACCGATGCCGTTCTCGGCGCGATCGGGCCGTACTCGATCCTTCTGCTCCGCTTCGTCATTGCGTTCGCCGTGCTTGCGCCGTTCGCGTGGCGTGCCGGGCTACGGCCGCGGATGGTCGTGCAGCCGATCTTCCTTCTGTTCGGGTTCACGGGGATGGTGCTCCACCTCGCCCTCGAGACCGTCGGTTTGCAATACACCTCTCCAGGTAGTGCCGCGCTCGTGATCGCGACGGCTCCCGCCGTGACTCTCGTCGCGTCGGTGATCTTCTTGAAAGAGAGACTGAACCTCACCCGGGGGGTCGGTATCGGTCTGTCCGTTCTGGGAGCGGCGTTGGTCACGCAAGCCCGCCTCAATACCGGCGGCAAGAGCGAGCTTCTGGGGAACCTGCTCGTGTTCGCGGGAGTACTCGCCTGGGGGATCTATGCAGTGCAGGGAAAGAAGCTGTCCACGTCGGTACCGGGCATCGTCTCGACCGCGGCGTCCGCAGGTGCGGCGGCGCTTCTCATCGCCCCGGTTGCGATCGGCGAGATGCTGGCCGGAAACGTGCCCGTCTTCGACGGCGGGTCGATCGCGGGCATCGTCTTCCTCGGCGCGGGTGCCAACGCTGCAGCATTCGCTCTGTGGAACGTCTCACTGAAGTACCTCGACGCGTCGACGGCAGGCTCGTACATCAATCTCGTCCCGGTGATCGGCGTGATCCTCGCTCTCTTGCTCGGCGAGACCATGACCCCGCTGCAGTGGCTCGGTGGTGCGGTCGTGATGGCGGGCGTCTGGCTGACGGACCGGCGCAAGGTGCGGCCACCGGCCTAAGCTCTGCTGCGGATGGACGGCATCGTTGAAGAGATCTACATCACCGATCGCGGCAGCGCGCCGATGGTGCGGGTGGACGAGGTGAAAGCGGTCGAGGGCGGCGGGCTGGAAGGGGACCGGTACCACCTCGGTACCGGCTACTGGACGGGCTACGACCAGTGTGCGGTGACCATGATCGCGGCCGAGGACATCGAAGAGATCGCGGCGACGACGAGCGTGTCCGTGACGAACGGAGAACACCGCCGCAACATCATCACCCGGGGGATCTCGCTGACGGACCTCGCGGGTAAGCGATTCCGGGTCGGCGACGCCTTACTCGAGTACGACCAGCCCCGGCCCCCGTGCCGCTACATCCAGTCGATAACCCAGCCGGGCATGACGAAGGCTCTCGGCGGGAGCCGTGGCGGCATCTGCGTGCGGGTCATCG
>JAHWJK010000071.1 GCA_019348445.1 Actinomycetota bacterium
ACGCGTCTGAGCGCGTGCGAGATCAACGCGACCTTCTATCGGATCCAAAGTGACAACACGATGAGGAACTGGAAAGCGGCTACGCCGGAGGGATTCAGGTTCGCGGTGAAGGCTCATCGGATGATCTCGAACGTCCGCGACCTACATCCGTCCCCCGAACGCCGTGACATCCTCGGCGAGTTCGTACGGTCGTTAGCGGGCCTGCACGACCGGCTCGGCGCGCTGATGTTGCAGTTCTCGGCGCGGCGGCTCGACGAAGGAGGCGGGTTCCGCCGATTACTCGACGCGCTCCCACCGGACGTTCCCTTCGCCGTCGACCTAAAACACGAGACGTGGAACGTCGAAGACGTGCACGGCGAAGTGTTCGCGAGAGGCGGCACGCTCTGCCTCAGCGACTACGACGCGGTCGCGCCGCGCGAGCTTCCTCCGGGTCGGGTCGGCTACGTCAGGCTTCGGAGCGAGACCTACGACGACGACCAGCGAGAGGGATGGGCAAGTTTGCTGCAGAAAGAGGCGAAGGAACGAGACGTCTACGTCTTCGTGAAACACGAGGGCGGTCCACCCGACGATCCCCACGTCGGGGTCGGTCTCGCGCAGTGGCTGGTGAACGAGATTGGCTAAGACGTACAACGAAAAAAGGAAGTTCGAGGAGACGCCGGAACCTAAGGCGCGGTCGTTCCGCGGCGACGTCGATGTGGCTACCGCGACGCCCGGAACGACGTTCATGATCCATCAGCACCACGCCCGTCGACTTCACTACGATCTCAGGCTCGAGTTCTTCAACGGCAAGACACCCGTCCTCGTGTCGTGGGCGGTCCCGAAGAACCTTCCGCTCAAGACCGGAAAGCCGAATCTGGCGGTCCACGTCGAAGACCACCCTTTCGATTACGGATCGTTCTCCGGAACGATCCCGGCCGGCAACTACGGAGCCGGTGAGGTTCGTATCTTCGACCGAGGGACCTACGAGGTCCTCGAACAGGAACCCGGCAAGCTCACGATCCGGCTCGACGGCGACCGCATGAAAGGCGTCTGGCACCTGTTTCAGACGTCGAAGGGAGAAGAGAAGGATTGGCTCGTGCGGCTGCGACAGCTCGAGCGACCAGATCCGGATCCGCTGCCGCCCCTGGATCCGATGAAAGCGACGTTGATCGACGAACCCTTCGACGACGACGCCTGGATCTTCGAGCCGAAATGGGACGGCGTCAGAACGCTCGCGATCTGCGACATCGACAAGACGATCCTGATGTCGCGCAACGGCAACGAAGTCAGCGCGACCTATCCGGAGTTCGAAAAGTTGCACGATCGCCTCGTGTGCATCGACGCGATCGTGGACGGTGAGATCGTCGCGATGAGCAAAGGCCGGCCCTCTTTCGAGCGGCTGCAGAGCAGGATCAATCTGCAGAACGAACGCGACATCCAGCGGACGATGAAACAGATCCCGACGACGTTCGTCGCGTTCGACCTCCTCTACCTCGACGGGCGGTCGTTGCTGAAGGTTCCTATCGAAGAACGTAAGGAACTCCTCGACCAACTCGTGGTCGTCAACGAGAGCGTGCAAGTTTCGACGTACATCCCGGGCCAGGGGAAAGCGCTGTACGACGCTGCGTGCGAGCAGAGGCTCGAGGGCATCGTGGCGAAGAAGCTGGGGTGCCCGTACCGGCCGGGGCGCCGCGGACGGGAGTGGCTGAAGGTCAAGACGGTTCACGACGCGGAACTCGTAGTCGGGGGATGGTCCCGCGGGGAGGGGTCGCGCTCGACGTCGTTCGGCTCGCTGCTCGTGGGGGCCTATGCAGAGGACGGTCTTCGGTTCGTCGGTTCGGTCGGAACCGGGTTCAGCGAGAAGACGATCGAGCTCCTCATGCCGAGGCTTCGCGAACTAGAGACCGGCGAGATGCCGTTCGTGACCGACCCGCGCAAGTCGGCGACCGGTTCCTTCGGAAAACCGATCCGGGATCCGCACTGGATACGCCCCGAACTCGTCGCGAAGGTCGAGTTCCGCGAGCTGACATCGACCGGCAAGCTGCGCGCCCCGTCGTTCAAAGGGCTGGATCCCTCGAAGCCTCCACAAGACTGTCTCTTCTCGGAACTCGAGATCCTCGCCGGTGTCGGCTAAGAGGATCATCGGCGGCATCTACTCCGTCGCCGCGGACAAGCTCTACGAGCCTCTCGTGGTGCACGGCGCGTTCCGCCTGTTCGGCGGGCCATTGAACGACCTCGTCGCAGAGCAGGGCCGGCGCGCGGTATCGGGCGCCCTCGGTGAACCGATCCTGGACATGCCTGTTGGCACCGGCTACTTCACGATCGAGATGGCGCGAAATCACGACGGGATTGTGGTCGGCGTCGACATCGCAGAGGGCATGGTGCGCGAGACGCACTCGCGCGCGCGACTGGAGGCACCGAACCTCGTGGCCGTCCAGGCCGACGCGCATCACCTTCCCTTCGAGGATGCTTCGTTCAAAGCTGTTGTCTGCACGAATGGATTGCAGGTGATGCCGGGCCTCGTACCCTCGATCGAGGAGATGGAACGTGTCCTCGCGCCGGGCGGTCGGCTGTACATCTCCGTGATCCTGGCCCCCGTGGGGGCGCCCTTCCGGAGCCCGACGCGGGAACACCTCCCGACGCTGATGCGGCCGGCGAAAGACATCGTCGCGACCATCCAAGAGCGTGGCCTGCACGTGACCCGCGACGAACGCGTACGGCTCGCGACGCTGATCGAGGCTACGAAGCCCAGCTAGCAGCTCGCCGTTCCGCGCGTCGTGAGCTGCCCTCCAGGGGGCCATTTGTTAGCAGAGAACGGCTAGTTGAGGAGCCGGACCCGCACGTTGCAGTCCATCAGGAAGTTGCGGACGCGGTCCCAGTCCTCGTATGGCTCGCCGGTCGCAACCACCTCGCTGATGCCTGAGTTCGCGATCAGCTTCGAGCACGTGAAGCACGGCACGCCGGTGATGTAGATCGATGCGCCCTCGCGTTGTTCGGGTGACGAATAGAGGATCGCGTTCGCTTCGGCATGGATCGCAACACAGGTGTCGTAACTCCACCCGCTGGGCGTATCCGAACTCGCGCGCGGGCACGCGCCTTCGTCACAGTGCGGGTGGCCGGACGGCGGCCCGTTGTACCCGGTCGACCGGATCCTGCGGTTCTTCACGATCACCGCGCCGTGCTGCCGGCGCGTGCAGTTCGACCGCGTCGCCGTTTCGCGGGCAAGGTTCAAGAAGTACTGATCCCAGTCGGAGGTCCTTCTGACCTCCTCGATGCGGTGAGCGATGCTCACTTGTCCGATCCCTCCCCTGCTTGAAGACCGCGCGACGACACGAGCGGTGGTGCGGGGAAGTGCCTCGATATTCCCCTGCCGTCACCGCGAAGGCAAGGCCATCTCACCAAGTGGGTGAGACATAAAGTGCGCCTCATGGACTCCGAGCAGCTCGCCGCGGATCTGGTCGACGACCTCGCGCGCTCGTGCTGGGTCATCGAGACGGCGAGATCGTCGCTCTACCGCGGCTGGGCCGGGACCGACCCACGGTACGAGCAGAACGTGGATATCTGCCACGAGCGGGCTCACCTGATCGAGGCGTCACTGAACGAGCGAAGCAAGCGTCCCGACCACGAGCTCGTCGACGGTCATCTCGCGTGGATGACATCGGTCGCCGGAGACGACCCCGAGGAGGTCCCGCTGGCGCCGTTCTTCATCGATCGTCTGGGCCTGTGGGTCGACAGCCACCTGCCTCGCTTCATCGGCGGCGGTGGGCGTCTCGTGGAGCTGGGCGAGAAAGCCCGCGCCGAACTCCGCTTTCCCGAATCGTTTCCTCCTCCGCCTCCCTACGAACCGGTGCGGCCGGTCGAGGTCGAGCCTCCCGGCGAGATCACGTTCCGGTTCGGGATACTGGCGGATCTGCACTTTGGCTCGGCGCGAGCAGCCGACCACGCCCGCGCCGCCATCGAAGATCTGAATGCGTCGGGCGCCGAATTGGTCGTACAACTAGGGGATCTGACGGACAAAGGTGACCGTGACGAGTACGAGGCCGCAACCCAGGCCCTCGCACAGCTCGACTGCCCGTTCGTCACGATGATGGGCAACCACGACGTGTTCTCGTTCGCGGAGGAACAGCTGCTGGGCAAGGAGCTCTATGCCGAGAAATTCGGACGAGCTCCGGACGGCGTCGTGCTCGAGCACAAGGGCGTGAAGTTCTGCGTCCTCGACTCCGTCGAGCATGCAGCGTCGCCGTTCCCGGGATTCGATTTCACTTCCGGGTCGTTCGCCGACGGCCCCGGCGGCGCGATCGTCCGCGGGGCACTCAGTCCGCCGCAGCACGATCTCCTCGCCGATGTCGCGGCCCCTGGGGGCGGCCCGGCGTTCGTGTTCCTGCACCACCCGCCGCAGCCATTCCCGGGTTTTCCACCGATCTTGTTCGGATTGAGAGACATCGACTCGGGGCGGCTCCACGCGACGATCGATTCCGGCAACGTCTGGGGCGTCTTCGCCGGACACACCCATCGGAACTTCCGCACCCGTGACTACGACGGCGTCCCGGCTCACGAGGTCGGCATACCGCGCGACTTCCCGTTCGGGTACGCACTGGTCGATGTGACCGACGCCGGCTACGCGTACCGGTTCATGCAGCTGTCAGACGAAGAACTCGTCTCGAGCGCGTACGAGACGGCAGGCCACCTGTGGCGGCGTTACGCGCTTGGTGACGAGACCGCACGAGGCTTCACGTTCTCCCCCGCGTGAGGCGCTATCGGTCTTTACCCGCGTCCCGCAGACCCGTCATCTTCGAGATCGCTTTCCGCCACAGCCGCGGCGCAACGACCTCCGGTATCTGTGCCAGGTAGTACGCGCGCGGAACGACACGCTGCGGTTTGCGCTTCTTCACCGCATCCTGGATCGCCTTGGAGACCATGGCGTCGGTTCCGAGGATGCGCTTCATCAGCGGGTCCTTGACCATCTCGGACTGAGGGAATCCTTCCGTCGGCACGAACCCGGGCTCGACGGACGCGACGTGGATCCCCTTGTGCCGGATCGTCGCTGCGAGGGATTCGCTCCATCCCACGAGAGCGAACTTCGACGCGGTATAGGCCGGCTTTCCCGGAGCCGCGATGCGCCCGGCGACCGACGTCACGTTGACGACCGTCGATGGCGCGGACTCCAGCAGAAGGTCCATCAATTCGCCGGTGCAGTAGATCGCGCCGAAGAAGTTCGTCGCCATCAGTGCGTCGACTTCCTCGATCGCATCTGCGCCGGTGAAACCCGTAGGTCCGATGTAGCCGGCGTTGTTGACCAGGACGTCGACGCGACCGTGCCTGTCGGCGACGTGGCGCGCCAGCCGCCTGACCTGGCTGCGGTCGCTCACGTCGGTCACGTGGTAGCTGTGGTCGGCACCTGCCATCTCGGCGACGAGGGACTTCAGCCGTTCTTCCCGCCGCGCCGCCACGCATACGGTGGCACCGGCCGCGGCGACGTCGAGAGCCGTCCGCCGGCCGATGCCGCTCGACGCCCCGGTGACGACCCACACGGTACGCGTCCAATCCACGTCTGTTTCCTCCCGTTTCGCCCGACTTGTGAATGCATAGCGTGACTAGTTGGTCACGATGTGTTTTGAGTCCCCCGTTCCCGGGTATCCCCAGACAGTAGCCGAGGGGGATAAAGCACCTCGAACGGGAGGAGGCAGGACGTGGAGGCATTCATCGTTTTCTTGCTCGTCGGCCTGGTGGTCGGCGTAGTGGCCCGTTTGCTCATGCCGGGCCCGGACCCGATCGGCATCCTCGGAACCATCATCGTGGGCTGCGTCGGCGCCCTGATCGGCGGGTACCTGTGGACCGCAGTATTCGGACCGAACGAAGGCGTCGCATGGATCGGCTCGATCCTCATGGCAATGGCCCTGTTGTTCCTCTACCGCCGCATGACGGTCGGTAGAACCAGCCGTCGGACGGTGGTGTGAGCTTCGCCCCTTCCATCACCTGATCCGCGATAAGGCCGGCGGGCTGGACCCGCGACCAACCGCCGGCCACTGCAGAAACGGCCCCCAGCCCACCGGGGGCCGTTTCGCGTCCCCGCTTATCTTTCGCCGGTGGATCCAAAGCTTCAGCGGGTGATCGACGCCGGAACGGCCGCGGGTATCGACGTGGAGCCGCGGACGTTCACGAGCGAGACGAGAACGGCAGAAGACGCCGCTCGCAACGTGGGGTGCGACGTGGCACAGATCGTGAAATCGCTCGTGTTCATCTCCGACCGGGGTCCGCTCGTGTTCCTCGTATCCGGCGCCAACAGGCTCGACACCGAGAAGGGTGCGAGAGCGGCGGGGGTTGCGCGCCTCGAACGGCTCGACGCGACCGCGGCGAAGGCGGCGACCGGCTATTCGATCGGCGCCACACCTCCACTCGGGCTGCCCGGTCACCTCGAGGTCTTCATGGACGAAGACTTGCTGCAGCACGAGGTGGTGTGGGCTGCGGCGGGTCGACCGGACTCGGTATTCCCTGCGGATCCGCGCGAGCTACGCCGTGCCGCGGACGCCACCGCGGCCGATCTGAAAATCGATTAGGCGGCCGGTCGGCGTCGCAGCACGCGGCCGACTACACGGACCGGCAGCGAACCCGCAGCGCGGTCCGGCGCGTGCGGCTGCGACGCGGCGCGGATCATCGGCTCGCCCGGTGGCGCGAAGAACTCGTTGAAGCGGCGGCCGAGGATCGCGTCTCCCTTGATCCGGAGCTTTCCCAACAGCACGGCTTCGTCGCCGGTTGCGTAGCCGGCAGTGAGCTCCGCCCACGTCATCGCGTCCATCTCGTAGATCACGTCCGGCTTCTCCCTACTCGGCCCGACGAGGATGCGGCAGGTCCCGTCTCTCACGATGACCGTATAGATGCCGCCTCCACGACCGTGAAGATGGAATTCGAAGATCGCATCGACGCCGCGCGCCGCGTCGGGGACGAAACCGAGGTAAAGCATCATCATCGAAACGCCCGGCGCGAGCCGAGGGACCGCACGCGAGAAACCGCGCATGAAACCGGTAGTAGCGCGCTGGAAGAGATCTTGTGGGACGAGGCCTCCACCCGGTGGAGGCCAGTGACCGTCGACCTCGTCGACGAATACCTCGATGTACGGACTCGGCATGCCGATCGCACGCAGCTTCTTCTCGAGCTGGATGCTCCCGTAGTTGAACAGGTCGCCGAGCGAATACCCGAACGCGCTCGTGTAGGTGACGTCGCCGCGCGGGGGCTGATAGAGCGCCGTGCCGAGCCGCAGCGTCTCGCGCATCCCGTCGTGGATGTCGACGACAAGCGAGGGGTCTTCGTCCAAGAGATCTCTGATGACGCGGGCACCGAAGGAAACGTGGCGCGACTCGTCGCGCGCGACCGCGGTGAACCCTGCACGGAAACCCGGAAGGATCCCGTTGTCGCGCGCCCACGCGAGGATGAACTTCTGCCCCGTCAACGCGAGCACGCCTTCGATCACGATGTGGTACACCGCCACAGCCTTCGCGAACAACCGCACATCGTGCGGGTTATCGCGAAGCTCGCACGTCACTTCCTCCAGGTAGTTGTCGAAGAGCGGTTCGAACCCGGGCCCGAGCCATTGCCGCGACGACTTCAGCCTCACCGAGAGATCGCCGTCGCCGGCAGCAACGACTTCCTGGAACCAGCGATCGAAGAACACCGCGTGACGTTGCTCGTCGACGAGCTGCGTCGTAAGGAAGATCTTCTGCTCGAGCTTCGGAGCTGCAGTGACATACGGCGACAGGGTCGCCGCGACCCGCTGCTCGGCGACGTAGAAAGCCGCCAGAGTCCACAGCAAGCGCTCC
Source organism: Actinomycetota bacterium (assembly GCA_019348445.1). Lineage (GTDB taxonomy): Bacteria > Actinomycetota > CADDZG01 > CADDZG01 > WHSQ01 > JAHWJK01. The sequence goes on from JAHWJK010000071.1 coordinate 7,794, forward strand.
TTGTGCGCATCGGGCAGCGCCATCCAGTCGGCTCGGTCCTGGGTGAAATCGAGGTCCGAGACCCTCCAATTGAGACGCTCCCACCGCAAGTAAAGCTCCCGGTAGGACGGCATGCGACGCGTGATCGACTCGTTGAGGGTGTCGAGGATGCGATCGGGATCGACGTCCGCGAGCTCCCGCAGATCTCGCGTGTCTTCCGCAGCAACCACGGAAGCATCCTATCTAGGCGCGCCTCTCGGCCTCCCTCAGGTCGATACGCGAGTGTTGGTCCAGCGTCGCCCTGATGATGTGAAGGAGTTCGTCGGCGGAGAACGGCTTTGGAAGGAAGACGACACCTTCTTGAAGGACGCCCTGCTGAGCGATGACCGAATCGGTATACCCCGACATGAACACGGTCGGAAGCGTGGTCAGCTCGGACAGTGTCCGGCCCGACATCTCCGGCATGATCACGTCCGTGAGGAGTAACTGCACGGTGGCGTCGTCTTCCAGATAGTCGAGTGCCATCTGCGGCGAGGGCATCGCTATCGGGTCGTAGCCCGCTTCCTTCAGGATCCTGGTGATGAGCTCGACCACCGGTCGCTCGTCCTCCACGACGAGGATCCGTTCGCCTCTACCTGCGACCGAGGCCGGCTCGTCGGCGGACGGACCCGCCACCCGGACCGAGATGTCACATGCCGGCAGAAAGATCTTGAACGTCGTGCCGATCCCGGGCTCCGAGTAGATCGAGATGTCACCACCGGCTCGCTGAACTAT
>JAHWJK010000157.1 GCA_019348445.1 Actinomycetota bacterium
CACTTTCGTTCACGACTAACCTTGCTCGATGGCCATCCTCAAGATCCGCGAATGGGGCGACCCCGGGCTTCGTCAGCGCGCCCACGAGGTCGAGCGTGTGACCGACGCGCACCGGCGGGTGGTTGCCGACATGTTCGAGACGATGCGCGACGCCCCGGGTGTCGGCCTTGCGGGTCCTCAGGTCGGCGTTATGGAGCGCGTCTTCGTGTGGGAGGTCGAGGACGAGCACGGCGCCGTCTTCAACCCCGTCATCATCGCGAGGAGTGAAGAGGTGGTCGAGAACGAAGAGGGCTGCCTCAGCCTGCCGGGTCTCTACTACCCCGTAACGCGGGCGGAACGAGTGACCGTAGAGGGGGTCGACGAGAACGGGGACCCCGTCAAGCTCGATGCCGAAGACCTCCTCGCCCGCGTCTGCCAGCACGAGATCGATCACCTCGACGGCGTTCTGTTCATCGACCATCTGTCCGAGGACCTGCGCAAGGAAGCACTGCGGACGTTGCGCGACCGCGCCCTCGGCCTCCCAACGCCACAACCGGGGCCGAAGCCGGTCGAGGAGCAGCTCTGAGAACCGTCTTCTTCGGAACGCCACGGTGGGCGGTCCCGTCGCTGAGGGCGCTCATCGCGTCCGACATCGACGTGGTGGGCGTGGTGACGAATCCGGACCGGCCGGCCGGCAGGGGGATGGAGCTGCGGCCATCGCCGGTCAAAGAGGTTGCCGGTGACGCCGGCATCGAAGTACGCCAGCCGGACAAGGCGCGCGATCCCGAGCTCGCTCGGTGGCTAGACGAGAGCGCTGCCGACGTCGCGACCGTCGTCGCGTACGGCAAGATCTTGCCCGCCGCTCTGCTCGCGGTCCCTCCGCTGGGCTTCGTGAACGTCCACTTCTCGTTGCTTCCGAGATACCGAGGGGCCGCGCCCGTGCAGCGCGCGCTCATGGAAGGGGCGACGGAGACCGGCGTCTCGATCATGGTGCTCACCGAGGGCATGGACGAGGGACCGGTGCTCGCGATGGAGTCGATAGCGGTCGGGCCCGACGATACGGCAGGCGCGGTAGGCGAGCGACTTGCCGACCTCGGGGCATCGCTGCTGGTCTCGGCCCTTCACGGCTATGCCGACGGATCACTCGTACCGATCGACCAGGACGACAGCGCCGCGACCTACGCGCCGAAGATCACGCCTGAGGACGCCCACATCGACTGGAACGCACACTCGAAACAGATCCGCGACCGGGTGCGCGGCTGCAACCCGGTCCCCGGCGCGTGGACCGCGTTGTCGGGGCGCCGGGTGAAGGTCTATCGCGTCGCTCCTGCCGAGGGGATAACGCTCGCTGCGGGCGAGGCGTCGGGCGACGGCGGGCTGTTCGCCGGCACGCGCGATGTACCCCTTCAGTTACTCGACGTACAGATGGAAGGTAGACGCCGCATGACCGGTGACGAATTGGTCCGCGGTCTCAGGCTGGCTCGCGGCTCCCGTTTCGGTTAGAAGGTCGGGATGTCCCGCTTGCAACTGTCGCCGTCGATCCTCACGGCCGACTTCGCCCGCATCGGGGCGGAGGTTCGCTCGGTCGCGCCCTACGTCGATTGGTTCCATCTCGACGTGATGGATGGTCACTACGTCGACAACATCACGTTCGGCACCTCGACGGTCGAAGCCGTCAACGAGTCCGTCGACCAGCCACTGCACGTGCATCTGATGATCGAGGACCCGGGAAAGTACGCCGAGGGCTTCGTCAAAGCGGGAGCGGATCGAGTCTCGTTCCATCCCGAAACGACCGCGGATCCGGCGGAGGTCATAGAACGGATCAGATCGCTCGGGGCCGGAGTGGGGCTCGCGGTGCACCCCGACGTCGGGCTCGATCCCGTCGCGTCTTACCTCGGTGAGCTCGACGTCGTCCTGATGATGACGGTTCGTCCCGGTTTCGGCGGTCAGGCATTCCTCGAAGAAGTAGTACCGGAGATCAAACGAGCAAAAGAAATGGTCGAGTCGGGCGGTCATCGTGCCGAAATAGAGGTAGATGGTGGGGTGAATCTCACCACGGTTGACCGCGCGGTCCACGCAGGGGGCGAGATCCTCGTGGCGGGTTCGGCCGTCTTCGACGGCGTAGATCCCGTGGCCGCGGCTGCGCGCATGAGGGAGAGGCTGGACGAGTTGGCAGCGGGGCAGTCTTGAGCACTCAGGACATCATCCTCGTCGCGGATGATGACGAGGACATCGTTCGCTTCGTCGAGGTGAACCTGCGCCTCGAGGGTTTCGAGGTGGTGACCGCCAACGACGGCGAACAAGCTCTGCAAGAGGCCTACGACCGGCTTCCCGATCTCGTTCTTCTCGACGTGATGATGCCGAGGATCGACGGCTTCGAGGTGTGCCAGCGCCTCCGCAGCGACTCCCG
>JAHWJK010000158.1 GCA_019348445.1 Actinomycetota bacterium
AGCGATGACATCGTTCACGTCGAGGGGAATGCGTATTTCCCTCGTGGAGCGTTGAAGGAAGGATTGTTCGAGGAATCGGACCATCACACGATCTGCCCGTGGAAGGGCCGCGCGCACTACCTACACGTGGTGATCGACGGCACGCGGAACGAGAACGCCGCGTGGTACTACCCGAATCCTTCCATGATGGCACGCAAGATCAAGAACCGCGTCGCGTTTTGGAACGGCGTGAAGGTAGACGAATCGGTCGCTGCCTAGGATCCCGCGTTGGTGGTGCTGTGCGCAATGTGTGTAAGCGCGTCCTCATCGACGACGTCGATGTGAGCGTAGCCGAGCTTGACGACGCCGCGGCGCTCGAGGTCCTTTAATACCTGGTTCACCGGAGCTCGGCTTGCGCCGAGCATCGCGGCGCACATCTCCTGCGAGAACGCGAACGTTCCGTCGTGGCTCTCGTGCAGCAGCACACGAGCGACCTGCTCGGTCAGGCTCTTGCCGAGCATCTCGACGACGCGTCCTTGGACTCGAGACACGCGCCCGGCCAGTTTGGTTGCCAAACGGAGAAGGAACTTCGGGTTCGTTGCGAGCATCTGTCCGAATTCGTTTGCGGACATGAACAGGCACGACGATTCGGTCACGGCGCACGCTCGGTATGGTGCCGGCTGCCGGAGCATCAGCGGGATGTCACCGGCGCACTGCAGCGGCCCCAACAGCGCGATTACGCCGTCGGTTCGGGTCGACCCCTCTAGCAGCTCGATCCAGCCGGACTGGATGATCCACACTCCGGCCGGGTCGGATCCACGCTCGAAGAGGACGTCACCGCTATCGAGCGTTATCGACGACAGCTTAGGAGCGAGTGCCTCGACTTCCGCCGGCGTGAACAGCGCAGCAGCGGAACGACCGAGATGCTTCGCAACCCATCTCGCATCGTGATCAGACACCGCGACTCCTCCCTTCGGACTCGTGGGTGGCTGTGCGAGCGGTGTGGCGACAGATGATTGTCGTGAACCTAACAGTCGCTGTTCGAGTCGCGTCGAAGACGTGAAGGAACGAACGAACGGGCCCGGCAGAGATCCTGTACCTGGGTCAGCTGCGTACGAACTGCAGCGCGATGACAAATCGAGGGAGGATCCATGAATGTGATCGGTGAACTTGCAGGGTCGATCGGCAGAGGCCTGTTCGCAGGCGCTCTCGGGACTGTAGCGATGACGCTATCCAGCACGATCGAGATGAAACTGCGGGACCGCGAGGGAAGCTCTGCTCCGGCTAAGGCCGCCGGGAAGGTTCTCGGAGTGGAGCCAACGGGCGCCGACGCGAAAGAGCGGTTTTCCAACCTCGTTCACTTCGGCTACGGCACCGGATGGGGCGCGGCTCGAGGCGTGATCGGATACGCGGGACTACGCGGACCCATCGCCGCCGCCGCGCATCTTGGTGTGGTGTGGGGGACGGAGCTGGTCATGCTTCCTGCTCTCGACGTTTCTCCGCCGGTGACCGAATGGGGTTCGAAGGAGGTCGGTATCGACTGGTTCCATCACGCCGTCTACGCGGCAGCCACATCGGTCGCGTACGAATGGCTGGAGGGTTGATGTTTCGCGAATCGACGAAGGACGCCAGGGACCTCAGCGACTACCTCCGGACCGGATCCGACTCGTTCGTTCGCGGCCGCCGGCGCACGACCGCGCTCTATCTGGCGGGGACCGCCGCTTTTGGCGTCGTGACGCTCTACCAGATGGGGTTGATCAAGCGCGTCCCCGAACCGCGTCTTCCGTTCCTGGATGCAGACCGCGTCGATGCCTCGGGCGAGGCATATGCGAGCCTCGACATGCCGGACGCGATCTTGGGGATGCTGAGCTACGCGGTGACGCTGATGTTCGTCGCGAGCGGTGGGAAGGAACGCGCCACGCTGCGACCGTGGCTGCCTATCGCTGCCGCCGCGAAAGTGCTGGTGGACGTCGCGTCCGGTGGGATTCTGACGGCGGAGCAGGCGGTAAAGCACCGCGCGTTCTGCTCGTGGTGCGTGGGAGCAGCTGCAGTCCCCGTCCTCTCTCTTCCCGCCGTGCTTCCGGAGGCACTCGCGGCGCTCCGGTCAATGACGGGCACAAGTCGAGCCAACGGATGAGAGATAACTGATGAACAGCCAGGTATCAGGCCCTCGTGTCGTCGTCGTGACGGGTGCGTCTGCGGGCTTAGGTCGCGCCATCGCCCGGGCATTCGCCCAGGATGGTGCCGATGTCGCGGTCCTCGGACGCGATGCGGATCGTCTCAAGGCAGCTCGTGCAGAGATCGAGTCGCTTGGGCGACGCGCTTTCGATGCAGTCGTTGATGTGTCTGATGCCGACGCGGTCGAAGATGCTGCTGCGGCGGCAGAACAAGAGTTGGGTGACATAGACGT
>JAHWJK010000072.1 GCA_019348445.1 Actinomycetota bacterium
GACTCAAGTCACGGAAGTGCGAGCGATGCGGTGCCGGGATGTGGTTCGGCAGACCGATCGCCCTCGAACTGCACCATAAGAACGGAGATCGCCTCGACAACCGACTCGAAAATCTGGCCATCTACTGCCCGAACTGCCACTCACAGACAGACTCCTACCGAGGCCGCAACATCGGGAAGATAGGCGGTTCCTCCTCGCCCGAACTATCCTGAAGACCCCGCCCGGGTGGCGAAATTTGGGAGCCGCGCTGCCCTTAAAAGGCAGTGGCCGAAAGGCCGTGTGGGTTCGACCCCCACCCCGGGCACTAACTGTCGGTGACGACGGCCGCGCTGCTAGCCCGCAGAGCCGGCTGGCGCGCGCAGCGCGACGACCTTGCCCACCTCGGCCGTCTTGGTGAATCCATGTTCCGCTTGTGCTTCTGCGACGACGCGCTCGGGACCCACTTCGCCGCGTGTCGCGTCGTCGAAGATCACACTTGCCCCCGGGACGAGATGCGGTAGCCAGCAGAGGAAATCTTCACGGACCGCGTCGTAGTTGTGATCGCCGTCGATCCACAACAGCCCCACCGGCAGGTTCCATCCGGGGGTGACGACGCGGCTCGTCAGGTTGACCAAGCGAACGTGAGGATAGACACCCGTTCGCAGCATGTTCCTGTAGAACGCCCCACGATCCTCCGGTCCGAACTCGCCGCCGAGGGGGCCGCGGAACTCCTCGTGGGGTTCGATCGCGTAGATCGGTGCCTTCCCCCCGGCCTGCGCGCCGAGCGCCAGTGCGATGGTCGACCGGCCGCGGTAGGAGCCGACCTCGACGATGCAACCTTGGTCCACCGCGGCTGCCTCCCGGTAGAGCAGATCCGCCTGCTCCGGCGACAGCCACCCGCGCACCGAACGAACCGGCTCGAGATGATCGGGCCACGTCTTGCGCCGTTGTGTCCTACGCATCGGGCGACGCTATATCAGCGACATGGGGCGCCTATATCAAAGGCCACGGCAGCGGACGCGGCCCCTGGGGCGCCGGGAAGCGGTCTTCCAGCAGCAGCTCCTCCACGCGCTCGAGCGTCGCGCGGGCCTCGTCGGGAGACAACAGCGTCGCGAGCTCGGCCCCCAACCCTCCCTCGTCGGCCAACGCCGCGCCGAGGCTCTCGAGCTGCAACCGGATCGCGGGAGTCAGGCGTTCTTCAGCGAAGGCCCAGATGACCGTCCTCAACTTCTCCTCGACGTGGAACGTGAGTCCGTGATCTACGGCCCACAGTCGCCCCGACTCGTCCTCGATCACGTGACCCGCTTTGCGATCCGCGTTGTTGACGACCGCGTCGAAGGCAGCGAACGCGGCGAGCTCCTCGAGATGGTCGTCCATCAGGACGAAGTAGTGGCGCTCCGGATCGTGAGGGATGAAGACCTGGAGCGAACCACTGCCGAGGGGGCCGTCGTCTCGGAGAACCGTCGGCGGGACGACTCCCCACGATGCCTCGCTTACCTTCCACGCGGCAACCTCGCGCGCAGCGAGGGTGCCGGTGGCGAAATCCCATAGCGGGCGCTCACCACGACGAGGCTTGTAGACGGCATTGATCTCGCGGGCTCCATCCGCCACGCGCGTAAGGAATGTGTAGTTCGACGAGTACGGGATCAACCCGAGCACCTCGATCGCCCCGGTCCGGAGCAACGAGAGCACCTCGGCGGCCGCGGGCTCAGGCTTCGGGTCGATGGCCGTTCGAAGCCGGGCAGTTGTGACCCGACGGATCCATCGGGAGCCCGCACAACTGGCACAACGGGCGTCCCTCGGCGACGACGGCGAGCGCGTGCAGGACGAAGGTCCGCACTTGATCTTTGCTGAGGAAGAACCGAGCGTCGAATTCGATCTCGTCGGGATCTTCCGGAGGATCTTCCTGTGGCGGCGCGAACGACACGACGATGCGATCCGACTCCTCGACGTATCCGATCGCTATCGTGCCGATCCGCCATTCGGGCTCGATCGGCGCCTCCAGCGTCAAGCCCGGGTCTCGTGCCGGTGTCGCCGTGGAGATCTCGTCGTTCGTGTCGAGCAACAACAGCATCTCGCGCAAACGCTCTGCGAGAAGCTCGACCTGCTGCTTCTCCGCAAGGAACGTTCGAGCCGACGCTTCCTTGGCCTGGATGAAGAACGTGCGTTCTCCCGGTTCCCCGGTGTAGTCCGCGACGAACGTGTCCGGTGAAACGTCCACGTCAGCTCCCGTCCTTCGCCGGGATCGACATCAGCGTCGCGTTCAGAGACAGGATCAACGGCCCTCGTTCCGACAGCGAGAAAACCGATACCGATGCGGGCGCCACGACGATGCGCTGGAACAGGTCGATGTGCACGCCGATGTAGTGCGCCAGCACGAGTTTGATCACGTCTCCGTGGGATACGCAACAGACGTTCCCGTTCGGATGGTCGGCGGCGATCCGTTCGATCTCATCGAGCGCACGGACCTGCACCTCTCTGAGTGATTCACCGTCGGGGAACCGTGCCGCGGAGGGAAACCGCTGCACGGTCCCCCACAGCTTCGTCTTCATCAACGATCGCAACGACCGGTTCGTCCATGCGCCATATTCGACCTCGCCGAGAGCGCGACGCGTGTGCACCCGCGCCTCGTGACGGGACGCGATAGCCCGCGCGGTCTCGTTGGTTCGTTCGATGGGGCTCGAGTAGATCGCTTCGAACTCGACATCCGCGAGGGTGTCCGCGACCACCTCCGCCTGTTCCCGGCCCTGCTCCGTAAGCGAGATCCCATCCATCCACCCGCTGAGACGTTTGCCGGTGTGGTCGGTGACCGCGTGTCTCACCATGAAGAAGGTCGTCACGTCACGGCCTTTTGGACGTCCTCCATGGCGCTCGGGTTCTCGAGCGACGATAGGTCTCCCGGATCCTCGCCGAGGATCGTTGCCCGGATCGCACGTCGCAGGATCTTTGCCGAACGTGTCTTCGGGAGCTCGTTTACGAAACGGATCTGCTCCGGCGCGAACGCCTTCCCCAACTCCGTCGAGATCGCCGCCTTTACCTCGGCCGCCAATTCCTCCGTCGGTTCGACTCCCGGCTTCACGATGCAGAAACACCAAACGGTCTCGCCCTTGACGTCATGCGGCACACCGACCGCGGCGCACTCGACGACCGCCGGGTGATCGACTGCGGCCGACTCGAATTCGGCCGGACCTATCCTCTTGCCGGCGATGTTGAGCGTGTCGTCGGAGCGGCCGTGCAGGAACCAATACCCGTCCTCGTCGACCGACGCCCAATCGCCGTGCACCCACACGTCGCGCCAGCGGGACCAGTACGTTTCGAGGTAACGATCCGGGTTCCCCCAGAACCCACGCGTCTGCGCGGGCCACGGTTTCGTGCACACGAGCTCGCCGACCTCTCCGACCGGTGCTCGCTTCCCATCCGCGTCGAAGACGTCCATCGCCATCCCGAGCGACGGCGTACCGAGCGAACAGCTCTTCGTGGGGATCACCGGCGCCTGACCGAGGAAGCACGCGCCCACCTCGGTTCCCCCGGACAGGTTCATGATCGGGACTCGGCCCCCGCCGACGACGTCGGAGAACCACTTGTAGGGCTCGGGGTTCCACGGCTCGCCGGTCGAGCCGAGGATGCGGAGCTTCGAGAGATCGTGCTTGCGCACCATCTCTTCCCCCGCGGGCATCAGCGCGCGTACGAGCGTCGGAGAGATCCCCAGGATCGTCACGCCGTGGCGCTCGCACATCTCCCACAGACGGTCGGCCTCGGGGTAATTGGGCGCTCCTTCGTACATGAAGACCGCCGCGCCGTTGGCGTGACCACCGACCATCTCGAGCGGGCCCATGATCCACCCCATGTCGGTGACCCAGTAGAGGACCTCACCCGGTCGCGCGTCGAGTTGGTAACGAACCTCCTGCGCGATCTTGACGAGGAAGCCGCCGTGGACGTGGACGCTTCCCTTCGGCTTACCCGTCGTGCCGGACGTATACGCGATCATGTAGGGCGTCTCGGGATCGAGCGGCGGAGCCTCGAGACGATCGGACTGATTCGCGAAGACGTCGTCCCACGCTACGTCCTTCGTCGTCAGCGACACGTCGTCTTCCGGGAAGCGCGAGAAGACGAACACCTTCTGGACCGTCGGAGACGATGCGACCGCGTCGTCGGCCGTTGCCTTCATCGGGACCTTCGTTCCACGCCTGTAGAACCCATCCGCCGTGAACAAGGCTTTCGCGTTCGAGTCCTGCAGCCGCGTCGCGATCGAGGGTGCACCGAAGCCGGAGAAGATCGGAAGGTAGATCGCGCCGATCTTGGCGATCGCGTACATCGCCGCCACCGCCTCCGGGATCATCGGCATGTACACCGCCACCGCATCGCCTTCGCCGATGCCGTTGTCCAGTAAGCCGTTCGCCATCCGATTCACGTGAGCCGCGAAGTCGCGGTAGGTCCACGTTTTCGTAGCTCCGTCCTCGCCCTCCCATATGAGCGCGGGCGACCCCGCCAACGCGCCGGCTGCGTGACGGTCCACGCAGTTGTAGGTCAGGTTGATCCGGCCCCCGAGGAACCACAGGGGCCACTGCGGACCCTTGCTCGCGTCGAGCAAGCGGTCGTACGGTTCGAAGAACTCGATGCCGACGTCTTCTATCGCGGCGCTCCAGAACCATTCGACGTCGCGCTGCGAGCGCTCCACGAGCTCCCGGTAATCGGAGATCCCGGTCTTGCGCATGAGGCGCGTGACGTTCGCGCGCTCGATGTACTCGGGCGTCGGCTCCCAGACGTAGTCGGCCATCCGGCGAAATTATCCTGACGCGAGTAGGCCGATGACGAGGCCGTCGAGGATGTCGCGCTCGGAAACGAGCACCTCCGGCAGGTCGAACACCTCCATGACGCCCAGCAGGATCTCGGCCCCCGCGACGATCACGTCTGCGCGGCCCGGCTCGAGACCGGTTACGCGCTTCCGCTGCCCGATCGTCAGCGACTCGAGCCGCCGCGCAAGCGAACGAACGTCGCCGTGGGACAACACGCTGTGGTGGGTGACGTCGGGGTCGTAAACGGGCGAGCCGGCTTTGAGCGTCGCAAGCTGCGTCACCGTTCCCGCAACCCCGATCAGCCGTGACCCCGGCGCTATCGAAAGATCGTCCTTGACCTCGGTCAGCGTTTCGTCGATCTCGGCCCGCATCGCTTCGATCTCTTCTGCAGAGGGAGGATCCGACTCGAGATACTTCTCGAACAGTCTCACGCAACCGATATCAAGTGAGACCAGCCTCTCCGGCTCACCGACTCCGACGATCAGCTCGGTCGAGCCACCTCCGATGTCGACCACCACGACCGTCCCGGGCTCGTCGAGGTCCGACAGCGTCCCGAGAAAGGTTGCTCGCGCTTCCTCATCGCCGGTGAGGAGCTCGGCATCGGTCCCGGTTAGCTTTCGGACACCCTCGAAGAACTCGGCGCGGTTGCGCGCGTCGCGCACCGCAGACGTGCCGGTCACGCGCAAGCGTTCGACACCGAGCTCGCCGCACGTTGCTGCGTATTCGGCGATCGTTCGCAACGTCCGATCGAGCGCTTCGGGGGCCAGTACGCGGGATCGGTCGACGCCCTGCCCGAGCCGAGTGATGACCATCCGGCGGTCGACGGACCGGAACCCGCCCGCCTGCTCCTCCGCGACGAGGAGCCGCGTCGAGTTCGTCCCCACGTCGATCGCTGCAACCCTCGTCATCACGGCCCTACCGAGTAACACGGAGCAACGCAGTCGGGGTATCCGGTGTCTGCAAGAGTGCTCGATCCAACCGGATTGCGGCCTTCGACGAGCTCGTGGGCAACGTGCGCGTGCAAGCACTTCACCCGGTCCGGACCCCCTCCCGGCGGCGCCCCCGAATCTTCGATCACCTCGTGCCGATCACGTCGACGCCGGTATCGCTCCACCGCGTCGGCAAGGCGGCGACGAAGGTGATCGTCGCGCGCGAGCCGGTCGTTGAGGGCGTTCATCGATCCCGCGGCCTCGATCGCCCCGACACGTCTGACGAGAACGGGACACGTCAGCCAGAACAGCGTCGGGAACGGCGAGCCGTCGTCGAGCCTCGGGTAGCTCTCGATGACCATCGGAACCCCGAGATGACAACGACGAGCAACCGCCCACCGGCCACGCAAAGGACGGCCGAGTTGCGCTTCAACGATGGAGCGGTCCTGCGCCGAGTGCGAAAGTGGGATTACCGCTTACCTTCTTTGTGGCGCTTCAGGTCGACGAGTCGCTCCTGCGACTGGCTCATGAACCTCTTCAGTTTCGCCTCGAAGTCGGGGTCGCGACCCTTCTTCTTCTGCGGGCGGTCCTCGAACCCCGGCTTCGCCTGCTTGATAGAGAGGTCGATCTTGCCATCGTCTTTCTGGCCGATCACCTTCACCGTGACGCGGTCGTTCTCCCGGACGTATTCGCGGATGTCGCGCACGTAGTTCACGTCGACCTCGGAGATGTGGACCATCCCGCTCTCGCCGGAGTCGAGCTTTACGAACGCTCCGTAGTCGGTGACCTTCTCGACGGTCCCTTCGACTACGGCACCTACATCAGCCAAGTTCCCCCCTTGGGAAAAGTGATTACGAAATCAGGATACCGCTCGGCGGCGCGTTCGCCACGAGCGTCATGGGACACCGACGAACTGCAGGAAACTCTCCAGAAGACCGGGCTCCGGCGGCGGCTGCACCTTCGCCGCCTTCCGACGCTGCGCCTTCTTGCGTGTATTGCTGGGCGGCATGACGATGTAGGTCGTTTCTCCGGACCGAACGAGGCCGAGTGCCCGAGCTCGTTGCTCCAGGAAATCCGGATCCTTGAGACGATCGATCCGCGCCTCGAGCCTCTCGTTCGACCGTTCGACCTGGTGCAGGTCGTTCGACATCGCGGCCAAGCGCTCGCGCTGTTCGAGGAGCTGCCTCGTCGGCTCGATCGCCAGTGCAGCGAACAATCCCACCACGAGAACGACGATGACTATCCGGGAACCGATGCCGAGACGGGGGCCGAGGCGTCCTGCGGTCATCGCCTTCACTTGGTCACCCTCGAGAACGTCTTGCGTCCCGCGTAACGCGCACTCTCTCCGAGCATGTCTTCGATCCGCAGGAGCTGGTTGTATTTCGCGGTGCGCTCACCTCGTGCGGGAGCGCCGGTCTTGATCTGACCCGCGTTCGTACCAACCGCGATGTCTGCCACCGTCGCATCCTCCGTTTCACCGGAACGATGCGAGATAACCGTCGTATACGAAGCGCGTTGCGCGATGCGGACGCAGTCGAGCGTTTCGGTAAGACTGCCGATCTGGTTCGGCTTGACGAGGATCGAGTTAGCTGCCCCCTCCGCGATCCCGCGTTCGAGAACCTCGGGGTTCGTAACGAACAGGTCGTCGCCCACGAGCTGAACGCGATCACCGAGCTCTTCGGTCAACGTCTTCCACCCGTCCCAGTCGTCTTCGGCCATCCCGTCTTCGATCGAGACGATCGGATAGGCAGTCGCCCAGTCCCGCCAGAAAGCCACCATGTCGTCACGCGACAACCTGCGATCCTCGGACGCGAGGACGTAGTCGCCGTTCTCGTAGATCTCGGACGTCGCCGGGTCGAGCGCGATCGCGACGTCGTCGCCCGCTCGGTATCCCGCTGCTTCGATGGCTTCGATGAGGAGTTCGACGGCTTCGGAGTTTGCTCCGAGATCGGGAGCGAACCCGCCCTCGTCTCCGACGCCGGTCGACAACCCGCGGTCGTCGAGGATCTTCTTAAGCGAGTGATAGACGTTCGAACCCCATTCGAGCGCCTCCGTGAACGTCCCGGCCCCGATCGGAGCGAGCATGAACTCCTGCAGGTCGACCGAATTATCGGCGTGCGCACCTCCGTTGAGGACGTTCATCAACGGGACCGGCAAGAGGTGCGCGTCGGGTCCACCCAGATAGCGGAACAACGGAAGATCGAGTTCCTGCGCGACCGCATGGGCGGTGGCCAACGAGACGCCCAGGATCGCGTTCGCTCCCAGCTTCGACTTGTCGTCGGTGCCGTCGAGGTCGCGCATCAGCGTGTCGATGCCGCGCTGGTCCAGTGCGTCGTGACCGAGCAGCGCCGGTCCGATCGTCTCGATCACGTTCGAGACCGCGCCTGCCACCCCCTTGCCGCGGTAACGCTTGTCGCCGTCACGCAGCTCGAGCGCCTCGCCGGCTCCCGTGGATGCACCCGAAGGAACGATCGCTCGCCCGCGCGCGCCCGAATCGAGCATCACCTCGGCCTCGACCGTCGGGTTCCCCCGCGAATCCAGGACCTCCCGGGCGTGGACGCCCACGATCTCGCTCAT
>JAHWJK010000073.1 GCA_019348445.1 Actinomycetota bacterium
GTTCTTTTCGAGCCACGGCGGCTATAGCACCCTGATGTTTAGAAAGAAGGGTTAGCTGGAGTCGAAGATGGATTCGAGCCGGGACAGTAGCTGCGCCTTGTCTAGTTCTTGCTCGCGGCGCTGACGGAGCTGGTCCTTGGTCATCGCGAGGAGCTCGTCGATCTGGCCCGTCAACTCGTCGATGTCGAACGGCTTCGTGACGTACGCGTCGGCCCCCAGCTTGTAGCCGCGGACCCAGTCTGACTCGGACGTCTTGGCGGTGAGGATCATGATCTTCATCGACTCTCTGATCCCGGACGACTTGATCTCTTTCAGGACGGTGTACCCGTCCATCTGCGGCATCATGATGTCCAGCAATAGGACGTCCGGGGTGTCCTCGAGCATCATGTCGAGAGCCTGTTGCCCGTTCTGAGCCACGCTTACCTTGTGGCCCTCTTCCACCAAGATGCTCGAAACGAGAGCCCGTATCTCCGCGTTGTCCTCAGCAATGAGGATCCGGGCCAATCGCCCCTCCCTTCCGCGCAGGATTCAAAAGGATACGTCGCAAGCTACTCCTGTCGACCGGCAACGACGGTCGGCAGCAGCACGAGGCCCAACGAAATTTCGGGACCGACTATTGCATCGGTACCTAGGAGTGCCCCCTTGACCTTTGACGTCGGAGCGTAGTCACCACCTACCCCACCGCCGTGGCCCTCCTGTCTAGTACCGCGTCGGGTCCGGATAGGTTCGAGCGAGTGGCAGTCGAGAACTGGCGAGACCGGACATTTCGCTCGCCGCTCGTGTCCCGCGACGACCTCCTCCGTCTCAAGCAGCAGGGCGGACACCGCATCACCGCGGCGCTTCCCGCTCTCGATGAGGCCGCGACGATCGGCCCGATCTGCGACACGATCTCCCGCGAGTTGATGGAACGGCTCCCGATCGTCGACGAACTCCTCGTCATCGATTCAGGGTCTGCCGATGACACGATCCAGATCGCTCGGGCGGCCGGCGCGACCGTCTTTCGCGGAAGCGAGCTGACGCAGTGCGGCCCGATCCGCGGGAAGGGCGACTGCTTGTGGCGCAGTCTGGCCGTCGCATCCGGCGACATCATCGTGTGGCTCGATTCGGATACGCGCAACCTGCACGAGGGATTCATCGTCGATCTGATCGCGCCGTTACTCGTGGAGCCGCGTTTCGTGATGACGAAAGCGTTCTACGACCGGCCGCTGATCGCGGATGAAGAGGTTCTGACGACCGGTGGTGCTCGAGTCACGGAGCTAGTCGCGCGGCCGCTGTTCCAACTCTTCTATCCGGATCTAGTGGGGCTCATCCAACCTCTGTCGGGAGAATACGCGGGCTATACCGACCGCTTCCGCAGCCTTCCTTTCTTCACCGGATATGGCGTCGAGGTCGGTCTCCTCCTCGACGTCGCGGAACGCTTCGGCGTCGACGCGATCGCGCAGGTCGACCTCGGCGTCCGGCTGCATCGGAATCGATCGGTTCTGGAATTGGGACAAGCCTCGTTCCAAGTCATGTCCGCGATGCTGCGGCGCCTGCACGACCTTGGGCGCATCAAGATCCCGGACGACCTGACCGACGAGATGCTTCAGTTCATGCCGACGCCACGGGGGCCGGAGCCTGTGGTGACGTGGCTCGAGGTGCTCGAGCGGCCGCCGCTGGACACTCTGTAGTCATTCAGTCTGACTCGGCGTCCTCTTCTCCTCGGGATTGTCGACGGGCGGCCTCTCACCGACCGTTGGCTCCACTTCGGCGTGGGGCGGCTCATGCAGAACGCGTGTCGCCCAGATATGGCCAAGCAACAGCTTGACGACGGCGACCGCCGGCACTCCGAGAAGGACTCCCCAGAAACCTGCGAGCGTGCCACCCGCGAGCAACGAAAGCATGACCGTCACCGGATGGAGCTGCACCGTTCGCTTCATCACGTTCGGGCTGATCACGTGGTTATCGAACTGCTGAACTATGAGAGCGACCAGCGCCGCCTTCAGACCAGTAGCGAGGTTGTCGGTGACGGTGCCGACAAGAAAGCCGAGGCTACCGCCGATGAACGGCCCGACCAGTGGGATGAGATTCGTGAATCCCGCTATCGCCCCGATGACGAGCCAGAACTTGAGATCGATGACAAAGAAGCCGACCGACGACATGACACCCACGATCAATGCAACGAACAGCTGTCCTCGGAAGAAACCTCCGACGGTGCGCCCCACCTTCGAAGCGACATCGGCGACCTCGGCCCTGTGCGATTCGGGCATCAGGTTCAACACGTCGCGCTGGAGTTGAGGCAGGTCGATCAGCAGGTACAAGGCAAGTAGTGGGGCGAGCACGAAGATCAGCAAGATCTCGACGACCGATGAGCCCAGCTCGGTTAAGCGTTCGGCCGATCCGGCGATGCGTTCGCGGAACGTCCGCGTGACTTCGTCACATTGCTCTTGGGTCGGAGCCTCTTCGCCGGCAACATCGAGCAAGCAGTGGATCTCCGTCGTATCGACGTTGACGTTCAACCGCTCTTCTACGACGTTTGAAGCGTCTTCGACCGATGCAACGATCTCTTGCTTGAATTGCGGCCAGTCGCGCGAGAAGTCCTCGGCCTGATCTGTGATGAAGGGCGCAGCGGCGAGAACCACGAGAGTGGCTACCGCTGCCACCACGACGTAGGCAAGGATCGTTCCCCACAAGCGTGGGACCCGCCGCTCCTCGAGGCGGCTCACCATTGGGTTCAACAGATAGATGATGAGGATCGCGAGGCCGAGGGGCGGGAAGATCACGCGTATCTTGAGAAGGGCCCAACCCACGATAGCGAGGACTATGAGCAGACCGATGATCGACCAGGCGGCGATCCCGGCGCGACGGAGTCGTTCCGAGAGAGGCAGCCGCGGCAACGGCGGAGTCGTA
The DNA here is from genome assembly GCA_019348445.1 of Actinomycetota bacterium. Taxonomy (GTDB): domain Bacteria; phylum Actinomycetota; class CADDZG01; order CADDZG01; family WHSQ01; genus JAHWJK01. The sequence goes on from JAHWJK010000073.1 coordinate 2,890, forward strand.
GCCACCCATGCAGTATCTCCCGAAGCTAGATGACCGGTCCGGCTTCCGACGATGATCTGAAGATCGCGCTGGTGTCGAACCGCGGTCCCGTCTCGTTCGCCGAGCGGGATGGTTCGTTCGAGATCAAGGGTCCCGCGGGCGGGGTTGCGCCGACGCTGCATCGCGTTGCCTCTCGACTTCACGACCGAGCGGTGTGGTTCGCAGCAGCGATCTCGGACGACGACCGCGAAGCGGTTGCCGCCGGCGAGATGAAGCGAGTCCGGGACGAACTCGGGTACCGCGTCGACCTGATCGACATCGACGCGGAGACGTACCGCCGCTATTACGACGTGGTGTCGAACCGGATGCTGTGGTTCGCGAACCACTGTTTGTGGGACGAGCTCGATGTCAAGAGCTTCGGCGACGACGAGTTGACCGCGTGGGAAGACGCGTACGAGCCGGTCAATCGCCGCTTCGCCGAACACGTCGCGGAGCTTGGCGATCCTTCGTGGCTCGTGCTCTTCCAGGACTACCACTTCTCGCTCGCGCCCAAGATCCTGCGCGAGCTGAGCCCTCAGCAGACGATCTTCCACTTCACGCATTCGTCGTTCTGCGGCCCCAACGGCCTCGACCGGTTGCCGCATCCACTACCGCGCCGCGTCATAGAGGGGATGCTTGGGGCAGACCTCGTGGGTTTCCACGTTCGCGACTGGGTGCAGGGCTTCCTCGCCTCCTGTCGCAAGATCGGCGCGGAAGTCGACGACGCGAACGGCATCGTCACTTACGAAGGAAGACGGTCGTGGGTCCGCGAATACCCGATCCCGATCGATGCCGCCGACCTGCGACGGCGATCGCTCGATCCGAAAGCGGTCGAATGGAAGGAAAGATTCCTACGAGACCTCGACGGTCGCCTCGTGGTCCGAGCCGACCGCGTCGAACCTTCGAAGAACATCGTTCGCGGATTCGAAGCGTTTGGGGTGGTGCTCGACCGGCGACCCGACCTGCGCGACACGAAATTCGTAGCGTGCCTCTACCCGTCGAGACAGTCGATGCCCGAGTACCAGCGGTACACCGACGAGGTAGAGGCCGCCGTGAGGCGCGTCAACGAGCGACATCCCGGATCGATCCTGTTCTACAACAAAGACGATTTCGATCGGACCCTTGGTGCTTACCGCGTTTACGACATCCTCCTCGTCAACTCGATCATGGATGGGATGAACCTCGTTGCGAAAGAAGGTGCCGCGTTGAACGAGCGGAACGGAGTCCTCGTCCTGTCTCCGTCGGCCGGAGCGTTCGAGGAACTGGGATCCGACGCCGTCAGCATCGACGCGCCACTCGAGGTCGAGGCAACTGCGCGGGCGTTAGAACGAGCACTCGATATGCCCGCCGAAGAGCGAGAGAAACGCGCTCGCGCGCTACGAGAGCAGGTCGACTCACGGACGCCGGAGGACTGGATCGAAGATCAGCTCGCCGACATGAGCGCGGTCCGATCCGGCGGCCCGCCGCTGACACCTCCTAGCTGAGAAGCCGTTCGAAGAATTCGATGGTCTCTTCCGGCCCGGCGACGACGACGTCGGCACGCTCGACCAACTCGGTAGGTGCCTCGTCCGACGCGACCGCGACTCGAACGGTCGCAACGCCCTCCGACGCGAGCGTGTCGAGGGCATCGAAGGCGGGGAGATCGACGAGATCGTCACCGGCGAACAGAACGGCTTCGAGATCTGCTTCGCGCGTTCTAGCGAGGACGATGTCTTGTTTGGTGAATGTCTCCGGAGGACGAAGCTCGAAAGCCAAACGTCCACCGGCGCGCTGAAGACCGAATTCCTGCACGAGGTCGTCGGCGATGCCATCGAGCAAGGCACCCGCACGTTCGACATCTTCGGCTGCACGGAAATGCAAACCCACCATCACTCTTTTGTCTTCGACCACAACGCCCTCGATCCCGAGCGCTGCGACGCGATGTTGCGCCTCGGTCAACACCCTCGTCATCAGATCCCGATACGGCTCCGCTCTCTTCGAGAGAACCACGTGGCCGTCGACAACGGTCTCCGCACCGTGGACACCCCAGATCTCGATGTCGTCACCGAGCCACTCGAGGAGCTCCCCCGCCGCTCGACCTGAAACGACAGAGACGACCGAGAAGCGGTGCCCAAGACGAGAAAGCACTTCGCGCGCCCCTGAGACCGGTCGCGCCTCGGCCGGTTTCTCCACGATCCGGGACAGCGTTCCGTCGAAGTCCGTAAATATCCCCGCGCGCTCGGGGGCCGCGCGGAACGGCGCTAACAGCTCGTCGTTCATCGAGGCAGACCCTAGACTGCGCGACATGAAGGCCCGCGCAACCATTGTCGCTGTCATCGCGATCGCAAGCAGCGCGTGTCGTCCCGATACCGTCGACCTTCGCTACCGTTACGACGAACCTACGGAACATCTGCAGTACGTGCTAACCGCGCGTGCTCAGGCAGAGTGGGAGATCGGCGAACCGGGCCGCGGGTCTTACACGGCCAGGTTTCAGGTCGAGGAGAACATCCAGCCGCAAGAGGGTGGTGGGGCGATCGTCGACGTCACGATGACTCCGTTGGACGTGCAAGAAGATGGGCTGCTTCCACCCGGTTCGGAAGAACGGCGTTTCCGGCTCGAGCTCGGACCTAACGGAGAGAAGCTCGGCGTGCTGGAAGTGGGAGGCGTGCCCGCGACCGAGCTCGACGACGACGAGCTGGCCTTGATCGGAACGTACCGGCCCCCCCTGCCTCTTGAACCGGTCGGCCTCGGCGACAACTGGGAAGCGCGCGAGGAGGTCACACTTGGCTCCGTCTCGCAGCAGATCGCGACGACGGGAGTTCTCGAAGAACTGCTGCGCAACGAGGACGGCAACCGCGTCGCGCTCCTGTCCTACACCGGAGCGGGTCCTCTTTCCCACGTGCTTCCGTTGCCGCAAGGAGAAGCGACGCTCTCTGGCGACACCTCGGTCACGATCGATGCCGATCTCGATATCGATCGCGGCGTCCTACTAAGGGCTACCTCTACGACCGAAGGAGCCTTCGATGCGCGCGTCATCCCTGCAGGCGAGAAGGCTCCGATCACCGGAACGCTGGAGCTGCAGCTCGAACTCGATATCCGCGAGCTCTAGGGCTTAGCTCTCGTCCGCTCCGACCACGACGTGGAGCGACACGCTGGCCGAGAGGTTCGCCGGTTTCTGCTCGGCCACCCAACCGAAACGCTGCGCCAGCGCCTCTGCAGCGTCGCGAGAGGCGTCGGTCGACCAGAAGACCGTCGTGTCGGAATAGAGGCGGCTCGACGCCTCGATCGCGACAACGGAATAGCCGAGGCCGGACAGCTTGTCTGCGACAGCCTGAGGCGCGGCGGCGTTGGCGGTTCCATCCAACACCTGAATCGTTACGCCTTCGGTGATCAGTTTGGCCTTATCGCGGCGGTCTTTCCTCGCCGGGCGCGGCGACGGGGTCGGTGTCGACGCGGTGTCGTTCGCGATCCGCGCACCGCTGACGGTCGGCGCCGGATCGGAGACGGGAGGTTCTTCGTCCTCGGATGCCGCGTCGGTCGCGAGGGAGGTGCGCGCGTCCGGGCCGCCGATCGCGCTCACGGTGAACCAGACTGCGACCGCCGTGGCGACCGCGATCATCGCCCACAGCCCCAACCATCCGAAGAAGGAACGGTAGAAGTGCCCTTGGTCGGGAGAAGAATGTCGCCCCATCTAGGGCCTCCCTGCTATCGCTTCTGCGGCGAGTACTCGGCGCCGAGGAGACGAGCTACACGCTGTCGCTGCCGGTACACGCGCAGCCGCTTCAGTCGCTTGACCAGGATCGGGTCGTACTCCAGAGCCGCCGGCAACTCGAGCAGCTCGTTGAGAACTTGGTAGTACTTCGTTGCCGACATCTCGAACCGCTCCTTGATGGCCTGTTCCTTCACGCCCGCGTGCTTCCACCAAGTCCGCTCGAAGTCGAGGATGTCGAGGTCGCGCTGCGTCAACTCTCTCTGCTCTTGCATGCCTTCGAGCCTAGTCCGCGGGACTTCGCGAACCGTGGATTTTCGGGCAGGCCGCGAATGATTCCGAGCCGCGAGATCGTTACGGGAAGAGACCTCTCGTCTGGTGGGCTTCCGCGACGCGACCGACGCCGATCCAATGAGCGGCCTGGCGCATCGTCAGTCCCTTCTCGTGGGCGAGCTCGTAGACGGACTCGAACGCCTTCTCCATGATCATCCGAAGTCGATCGTTGACCTCCTCCTCGCTCCAGAAATAGGCCTGGATGTCCTGGACCCACTCGAAGTAGGAGACGGTCACGCCGCCCGAGTTCGCGAGGATGTCGGGGACTACGAAGAGACCGTTATCGGTCAGGATCTTGTCTGCTTCGAACGTGATCGGGCCGTTCGCGGCTTCGCACACGACCTTCGCTTTGACCTTGTCGGCGTTCTTGACCGTGATAACGCCTTCTATGGCAGCGGGTACCAGGACGTCACAAGGGAGCTCGAGTAGGTCTTCGTTCGTTATCGGTTCGGCCATCTCGTAGCCGCCGATCGTCCCCGCTTCATTCACGTGCCTGGCGATCGCTTCAGGGTCGAGACCTTTTTCTCGGTAGAGCCCGCCATGAGCGTCGGACACCGCGACGACTCGACAACCCGCGTCGTGAAGGAGTTGCGCAGCGAAGCCACCGACCTTCCCGAATCCCTGGATCGCGACGGAAACCTCTTCGACGCCAAGGTCGAGCTTCTTCAACGTCGAGAAGATCATGTACATCACGCCGCGCGACGTCGCTCCGGGACGTCCGAGAGAGCCACCGATCGATACGGGCTTACCGGTAACGATCCCGGGAACCGAGTACCCCTTGTTGCTGGAGTACGTGTCCATGATCCACGACATGATCTCTTCGTTGGTGTTCATGTCGGGGGCCGGGATGTCTTTCTCGGGACCGATCAACGGAAGGATCTCGGACGCGTATCGACGCGTCATCCGTTCGAGCTCGCCCTTGCTGTGTTGACGGGGGTCGAGCGACACGCCGCCTTTGGCACCTCCGAACGGGATGCCCGCGATCGCACACTTCCACGTCATCCACATCGCCAGTGCCTTGACCTCGCTGAGCCCGACCGACGGGTGGTAACGGATCCCGCCCTTGGCGGGGCCGCGCGTGACGTTGTGATGCACGCGGTAGCCCTGATAAACCCGAGTCGAGCCATCGTCCATGCGGAACGGAACCGACACGATCAGGCTGCGCTTAGGTGCGCGGAGCGTTTCGTGAACACCGGGTGCGAGGCCCATGAGTTCGGCGGCTTCGTCGAGCTGCGCGAGCGCGGTCTCCCATGCGGTGTCCTGCGATGGATCGTGCGGTACTTCTTCGCTCACTCGATCTCCGTTGATCGCCTGTCGTGCGAGCCGGGTGTCGGATTCGAACCGACGGCCTGC